>MNUV01000001.1 GCA_001871235.1 Candidatus Falkowbacteria bacterium CG1_02_41_21 | reverse complement strand
TATGAATCAGTCGCTGAGTGTCGAGCAGGCTTAACTAAATTCTTTGAGAAGTATAACGGCTATCGGCCACACCAAGGAATAGACTATCAGACTCCAGCCAAGGTCTATTTCGACCAAAACAAAAAAACTGCCTTCACAGGGCAGATTAATATATGTAATCTTAACTTAAATACCATTCCGGTTTGTCCAACTATTTAATGACGTCAAATTTGTATTGACAGACTGGACCACTATAGTTTTTTCGCATTTCTTATCGCAACTTCTTGGTATGGCAACAATTTTTCATAAATTGACCTATCATTTTTGTCATATCTTCCTCCATACAATTTTTCTAGATAATCGCCCAGTCTACTTAAATAATCGCTTCTGGGGACAGCAGTATTTTGATAACAAAAATGTAATAAAAACCAAAGCTCAAATGATTCGTTGGAATAAGCCACTTTAAAATTCTTATATTTTTTAGCTTTTGCTATGGCGTCATTAAAATCTTTTATACTAAAATTATCTTTATCAAAAACGCACCAGACCTCATCAAATATTTCTTTTTGATATTTAGCCTCATCATAAATCTCTTTTGCATATTCTACTAAACCTATAGTATTTCTAGCGACTCCCTTGGCTATAACCTTGGCCGATTTAACTCTAAAAGAATTAAAATAATTAGGCTCAGTTTCTGTCCCCTCGCAAACAATTAATATAGCCTTATTATAAAATCTTGTTTTATCAGAGGTTCTCTTAAAATATAAATTTTTATCTATTTTTCACGACTTCATTTATATGATTTATTAAAATTTATAAAAGGAATCGCACCATATTTGCCCATTACATAATCTTTTTCATAGGAGGCATCATTTCTCGGTTTGGCCTTATAATCAATCAAAGAATACAAATCAGAAGATTTAAATTTATCTTTTTCCGTAAACCAAATCTGATCCCTTCTAAGAAATCTCTTGTCTAGCAAATTTGTATCGTGAGTGGCAAAGATTAACTGAGCGCTTTTATTATCCGAAGAATTAAATAGACTAATAATATATTTGGTTAAAAGAGGGTGGAGACGAGCGTCCATTTCATCTATAATTAACGTTTTCCCCTCAAAAAGAGTGTCCAAAATTGGCCCGGAAATTCCAAAAGCCTTTTTTGTCCCCTCTGACTCCGAACTCTCAAAATCAAAATTTTTCATACCTAAAAAATTTCCATTTTTATCAAATTTCTTATGTTGAGACGTTATGTTGATCATCTCAAAATCCTTATTGCCAGAATTATTAGCGGCTTCTAATATTATTTTTTTAATTTGTTCTGGGACTGCATTATCTTTCAACAAATCATCTTTTTTCTTAATATTAATTATTAAATCTTCAATATCAGAGTCAATATTTTTTAAGAATTCCATGATATTTTTCTTGAAATCAATGTCTTGCATTTTATCGATTGTAAATTTTTCATGAATATCTTGGAGCCCAGAAATGACATTAAAAGTTGAAAACCATTTTAATATTTCCGCTGATATATCTCCACCGTCTTTGGCCACATGGGATAAAAACAAAGCATTGTTTCTAAATTGTTTTTTAGACTTATTGCCTTCGCGAAAAGATGTGCCAATTTTTATCTCCTTATTGTTTCGTGAAAATAATTCCGATTCCCTCATTACTTTACCAGCTAAATCTATTCTAAAAAGCCACTCTTTATAAACTTGGCTCTGATCTACCTCAAAGCCATATCTATATTCAAAATTATTCCAAACAAAAATAAACTCAAAAAATGAAGGCTTACTTTCCGTTTCCGAACTAAGTTTAAAGTTTGATATATTTATTTTTTCATTCGCTTGTGTATCCTTGGCAGAATTCAATAAAAAATGTTTAGCAAAAGACATTGCTTTAATTAAATTAGTTTTTCCACTAGCATTAGCTCCATAAATCCCAGCACTTTTTAAAAGACTTATTTTGCCATTAATAGAAAAAACATTAGAGTCTTTATGTTCCTTTATGTTTGAGGCCAACATACTAAAATTTACCCTCTCTTTAAAAGATAAAAAATTGCCTACCGAGAATTGAATTAACATATAATTAAATTTAAATTATAACTTATATGATTTATGTTATAATTATATGTCATTTAAGAAAATAAGTCAAGTATTTGATAATTTATCTCAAAATATCAACCTTAATCAAGTATTATTAAAATATAAAGATATTTTTTGAGATAAAATCGTTAATGCCTGAATTTGGCCCAAACAAAAAATCCCGACCCTATCCCTTGCGGGAACGCGGCGATAAACGCCACAATTTGGATCGGAATCAATTCCACTATTATATTAGCACATAAAACAAATAAGAGCCAAAAACACTTGTCCTAAAAACTTTGCTCCGGGCGATTTTTTATAATCCTATTTAATCACAATATTAATCAATTTATCCGGCACGAAAATTTTCTTGATAATAGTTTTTCCATCCAACCACTTTTTGATAATGTCATTCTCCAGAGCGACGGTCATTGCTGCCTCCTCGGAAATCCCGGCCGGCAAATTTAGGTTGGCCCGAACTTTACCATTGACGGAAACCACCACAGTCACCATAGAGTCCTTCATCAGTTCTGGATTATAGGCCGGGTAAATTGTCGCGAAAATACTGCCTTTAGCGCCAATATTAGCCCATAATTCTTCAGTGAGGTGAGGTGCAAACGGAGCCAAAATTTGTAACAATAAAGCATAATTGGCTTTATTCATTTTCCCACCCTGTTCGTAAACGGTGTTAACTAAAATCATCATGGCCGAAACGGCCGTGTTGAATTTGAAGTCCAAAATATCATCGGCCACTTTTTTGATAGTCTTATGAAGAACATTAACCACTGCCGGCGAATCAATTTCTTCTGAAACAGAAATATTATAAACCCGATCTAAAAATTTTCGCACTCCAATCAAGCCATTAGTATTCCAAGCGCTCGCATCGCTAAAAGGGCTCATAAACATTTCATACAAACGCAAAGCATCGGCACCATATTTGGCCACCACCTCATCAGGATTGATAACATTGCCCCAACGTTTGGACATCTTGCGACCGTCCTCTCCTATAATCAGACCGACGGCTTTCAATTTTTGAAAAGGCTCTTCATAATTAACCACTCCGATATCAAATAAGAATTTATGCCAAAAACGGGCATAAATCAGATGCCGAGTGGCATGTTCGGCACCACCGACATAGAAATCAACCGGCGACCAATATTTTTCCTTTTGTTTATTAACTAAAGCCTCGTTATTTTTAGGATCAATGTAGCGTAAATAATACCAGGATGATCCGGCCCATTGGGGCATAGTGTTAGTTTCCCTCTTCGCTGGTCCGCCACATTTTGGACAAGTGGTATTCACCCAATCAGAAATAGTGGCTAGCGGCGACTCGCCCGTCCCACTCGGCTCATAACTTTTGACGTCTGGTAAAGTTAACGGCAATTGTTCATATGGCACCGGAACCGCCCCACATTTGTTACAATGAATAATCGGAATCGGTTCGCCCCAATAACGTTGACGAGAAAAAACCCAATCCTGTAATTTATAATTAATTTTTCCATTGCCACAATTATTTTTTTTCAACCACTCCACCATCTTAGTCCGAGCCGAAGCTGAGTCCAGACCAGTAAATTCGCCAGAGTCAATTAAAAATCCTTCCTGCCCGTGAAGTATTATTTTATCATTCAACTCTGCGTGTCGTGCTAATTCTTTACTAAAACCATTGGGGACACTATATATAAACCCTTTTTTCTCTTTTGATTCTATTACAAACTTTATTTCTATATTATACTTTTTGGCAAATTCAAAATCCCTCTCATCGTGAGCCGGGACCGCCATCACTGCGCCAGTGCCATAAGAATTTAAGACATAGTCGGCAATGAAGACGTCAACCTCGGTTCCGTTAAAAGGATTAATAACTTTAAGTCCTTCCAACTTAACGCCGGTCTTGTCTTTATTTAAATCCGTTCGCTCTAAATTAGTTTTATTTTTGACCGCCGCGATATATTCTGCTACTTGAGACCAATTGGTAATTTTGGTTTTAAATTCTTCCACCAATTTATTTTCCGGAGCCAGCACCACATAGGTACAACCAAAAATCGTATCCACCCGAGTGGTAAAAACTTTAATTTTTAATTCGCTATCCTTAACAGAAAAGTTTATTTCCGCGCCCTCGCTCTTGCCGATCCAATTGCGTTGCATTTCTTTAATCGATTCCTCCCAGTCAGGCAATTTATCCAGATCGTTAAGTAACCGGTCGGCATAATCCGTAATCTTAATCACCCATTGGCGCATCGGTTTTTGCTCAATTAAAGTGCCACAACGCTCACATTTGCCATCTTCTAAATCTTCATTGGCCAGTCCCGTTTTACAAGATGAGCACCAGTTAATTGGCTCGTATGATTCAAACACCAAGCCGGCTTCAAACATTTTCAAAAAAGCCCATTGGGTCCATTTATAATATTCCGGGTCAGTGGTATTTATTTCCCGCTCCCAATCATAGGTAAAACCCAAAATCTCTAACTGTCGTTTGTAGGTGACAATATTGGCGTCAGTCGCCGTCTTAGGATGCATTTTATTTTGGAGCGCATAATTTTCCGCCGGTAAACCGAAAGCATCAAAACCTATCGGGTGCAAGACATTAAATCCCTGCATCATTTTCAAGCGAGCAAAAATATCAGTCGCGATATAGCCCTTGGGATGTCCCACATGGAGACCGGTGCCGGAGGGATAAGGAAACATGTCCAAAATATAATATTTTGGTTTGGTCTGATCTTCACCGACGCGATATAAATGACTGTCTCGCCACTCCTTCTGCCATTTGGTTTCAATCCTCTGATGATCGTACATATATTTATGGTTTAATTTTAACTAATTTCTAAGCCGACCGGACAATGGTCCGAACCCTTAACTTTGTCTAAAATATAAGCTTTTTTGAGGTATTTCTTCATTCTACTGGAAACCAGGAAATAGTCAATTCTCCAGCCGACATTTCTAATTCGGGCATTCATCCTAAAGCTCCACCAAGAATATTGAACCTTATCACCGTTTAAAAATCGGAAGGTGTCCGTTAAATCAGAGGCCAAAAACTTACTCATCCAATATCTCTCTTCCTTGGTGTAGCCGGCATTACCCTCATTTTCTTTCGGACGAGCCAAATCAATCGGCTCATGAGCAACATTGAAATCGCCGGTGATAATCACCGGTTTTTTTTGATCTAATTTCTGATAATATTTTAATATCGCGGCATTAAATTTTTCTTTGTACTTTAAACGACTAAGTTCATGATTGGAATTGGGGAAATAAATATTCAAAAGAAACCATTTGTCCAATTCCAGAATTTGAATCCGGCCCTCATGGTCAAACTCGTCAATCCCAATACCATTTTTAATATCCAAGTTTTCAATCTTCTTAACCAAATAATTTTTGACAATCAATGCTGTCCCGCTATAACCCTCACGGTGCGCCCCGTTGCCGAACAAAGTATAATCGGCCAAAGAAATATTCTCTTTTAACAATTTAGCTTCCGATATTTTGATTTCTTGCAAGCAAACAATATCCGGCGTGTATTCCGTCAGAAAATCAACTAAAGAGCCCTTTTTGATTATGGCCCTTAAACCATTTACGTTCCAAGAAATTATTTTCATAATAAAAATTAAATGAATATTTTGACTATGTTATTTAGATATCTTCATTTCCGCCAGATATTACTAATATGGTTTAGGTGTATTTTCGCTGTATACCATATTAATAATATTAAACCCTTCGGATGCTCAAAAACAAAACTTTATAAAGTTTGCCAAAACAATAAATTTTTATAAAGTTTCAATATCAAAAAATTAATTAGAGCTTTTTGTATCTGGCCCCACGACCTAATCCTATTCGATCTATCTTTTTAAGGCGTAAGAGAATATCTAGCGCCTGTTTGACTGTCGGTCGGGCAATTTTAGTGTTGGCTACAATTTCACCGGTACTAATATCGGAATTATTTTTAATAAAATAATCCCAAACTAATAATTGCTTAGGAGATAAAAGTTTCTCTATATTTTCTTTGGACAATAATTCGACCGCCAGCTGTGATTGTTTTAAAACAATATCTAGCCAAAAATTTAACCAAGCGGAAATATCAGGCTTATTGGCATTAATCATTTTTTGGCTTCGGCGCAAGGCAATATAATATTCTGGCTTATTATCTTCAATTAATTTCTCATGAGAAACATAAGGTGCGTATAAATAGCCCTGTTGTAACAGAAGTAAATTGGTAATAATTCGGGATAAACGACCGTTGCCGTCAACAAAAGGATGAATTTTAAGAAATTCAACTAAAAAATTACCGACGACAAACAGCGGATGAAACTTTTTATTGGCTAATTCTTCGGCCGTCCACTCTACCAATTCCTGCATGGCTTTGGGGGTAAGATAGGCCGGGGTAGTATCAAATAAAATTCCGATTGACTGCCCTGCCTCGTCAACCATATGAACTTTATTCTCCTGTTTTTTATAATCCCCGCGATGAGTTTTATCCTTATCGGCATACTTAAGCAATTCTTGATGAAAATGTTTAATAGAATTTTCGGTGAGTTTAATTGTCGGCCAAGAATTAAAAATATTAGTTAAAAGTTCATAATAACCTTGAGCTTCTTGCTGATCGCGATTGGTAAACTTCTGGATATTAATTCTTCGCATTAACTTTTCAATATCTTCGTCGGATAATTTTGCCCCCTCAATTCGAGTTGAAGCTCCGGTAGACGTGATTAAAACGGAACGTTTTAGACGACCTAAAACCTGAGGGCTGAGCTTCGCCCCGCTAATCCATTGACCTTTTAATTCGTCAATCTGAGAAATTTTAGATATAATTTCCGGTGAAATACCCTCTAACCTCTGGGAAAATTTATCTAATCTCATTTTTTGGCCATTTTTCATAAATTTAATTGGATATATTAACTATGTCCAATTATATCCAATTATCTATGCTTAGTCAATATTCAGACCTAAAACCAGAGTCTATCAATAAACCTTAACCTCCGTTCCCACTTCCGCCCAATCATATAATTTCTTGGCCGGACCCACGCCCAAACGAATACAACCGTGAGACACCGCCTTGCCTAAATCAGCCGCACTTTCTTTTTTTCCTTTGCCCCATTCCGGCAGTTCATGGATTCCAATTCCAGCCGCCGACAGACCCAGCCAATAGGGCATCCATAAACCATAAGCTTGGGATTTGGGACGAGGTAATTTATTTTTAACAACAAAAGAACCTTTGGGGGTCGGAGTACTCTTTTTGCCGGTAGAAATGACATATTCACCCATGCTAACATTTCCCAAAAAATATTGCAGTTTCTGCGTTTTAACATTAATCTCAATTCGCTTCTTTAGTTTTATTCCCCGACCTTGAAGCGGATCATAACCATTATTAACTTCCAAACCGTCGGGATAACCATCGCTGTCTGAATCCGGATTCACAATATCCGTCTTAAATTTAGCCTCTAAAAGGTCGCTCAAACCATCAGCATCGGCATCTAAACCAGCCGCCCGACTGAGGCTGGGGCCCAAAAGGAATAGCATCAAAGTTAGAACTAAAACAAAACGCCTCATATGAACTGTACCCCGTTTAGTAGACACGGGACAAAAAACTAGTTTTTCATTAAAAGATGATTTCGGTATTGTACCGGGGTCATCTTTTTTAAATCC
>MNUV01000037.1 GCA_001871235.1 Candidatus Falkowbacteria bacterium CG1_02_41_21 | reverse complement strand
GGGGGTGATTTCAACCATGACCGCCCTGCATTTGTATAAACCTGATTTAAAGAGTTTAAAAATTTTAGACATGGGTTGTGGTTTGAACGCTCCAGTTGATCGATTAATCAAAAAAGAAGGAACGGATTTAATCGGTTGTGATGAAAATCCTGGTGTTTACGAAGAATTTTTATCTAATAATTTACATCATGAAAAACGGGGCAACGTTCCGGCTGGCTTAGAATTTCCCATATATAATAATTTAGAAGATATTCCCTCCGGAAAAAATTATTTCGATGCGGTCGTGGCCATTCGCTTCTTCGGATTTCCACTTTTGCGCCGTGACGGCCAAAAAACTGGCTACTCAGTGGCCAAAGGAGAGCCATATGTTGATTGGCTTGAGAATTACGATTTGCAAGCTACTAAGTCTGAATATTTAAAACAGTTGCAGGATTTGGTCGACCCGCTAAAAAAGGAAGGAATCGCTATTTTTGTTTTTCAGCCGAATCTATCTTTTAATACCTTGGGCGAAGAAGATGTCTGGAATAACATTATTAGCGTCAGCAATTTAAATAATCTGGGCTTTAAAGTGCTCAAAAACCGCCAGGCCGAAACTGAGAATGCTTTTGATAATTATTACGGTTCTAACGATGAACTCAAAAAAATACTGCCCGACCTGGCTTCCGATTGGCGAGAAACTGTGATTTTGCAAAAAACTTAACCAGAAATATCCAATAAACAAAAATTTATATATTAATTAAATCTATAACCCTCTAACCATATGCGTAAATATCTCAAAGCGCGTCACGAGAAGTATTATAAGAACAGCAATTTTCATTTGGTGGCCGACATTGCCTTTGTGGTGATTATTATCGCTCTGTTTATCGCCTTTATTTTAATCAGCGGCTGGAAACCGAAGTCCAATATTACTCTGTCAGCTAAGGCCTTAGGTGAACCGGTTAAAAGCGGTAACCTGGAATCATTTGAATTGAGTTATCATGCCGGGAAAGCGACCACCAATAATTCTTTGGCGGTGAAACTGCCGGATAATTTTATTTTAAACAGCGTGGAACCGTCTGAGAGCTTTGATGGGAGCGCTAACACCTTCTACTTGAATGATTTGGAGAAGGGTTCCAACGGCAAGATAAAAATTACCGGTTTGGTTTTGGGCGAGCTGGGGGCTAAATCTGATTTTGGTTTTACCTTTAATTGTGCCGAGTGTTTCGGCGGCGTCTTACAATCCTTGCCTTATGAAATAAAGAGCTCTGTTTTGACAGTCAGCGCTAACTTGCCGGAGAATGTTTATCGGGGAGTGGAGTTTAACGGCGCGATTAAGGTCAAGAACAATGGTCCGCGAGAGTTGAGCGATGTTAAAATCAAGATTAACGATTCTTGGCAGGTCAAAGGTGGCAATGAGCTTAGTTTGGATAAAATCGGCAGCGGGGAAGAGCAAACTATTAACTTCTCGGCTTTAACCGGTAGCGACCAGAATAGTCTACCTTTCAGCCCGGACTATTATTTAAATATTAACAATGAACTATTACGTCAGGGATCTTTTAGCCAAGACTTAAATATCAAAAGTCCGAGCTTCAAGGTTTTTATTGACGCCGATAAAAAAGTAACCGACATTAATGAAGATGTGGTCTATACCATCAGCTACCAGAATCAGGCCGATGTGGATTTAATCAATGTCAAATTTGATTTGGTCTCCGGTAATTCCAATTTCAAAATCAGTAATTGGTCGCTCGTCAGTTCCGAACCTAAAATGGAAGAGCAGAATAATAGCTTGGTTTTGAGCGGAACTCTCAGCCCCGATCAGAGTGGCAAGTTTAGTGTGAAGGTCAGATATATGGCGGTTAAGGCGGTCGCTAATCAAGAAGTTTATTTTAATCTAAACAGCAATTATAGTTTGAGCGGCCAGTCTTTGCGTTATAGTTTGGCCTCGCCTAAAACTAAGGCGATTTCTCAATTTAAATTAAAGTCCGGCGCTTATTATTACAGCTCTCAAGGCGATCAATTGGGTGTTGGTCCGATTCCACCGCAAGTGGGCCTGGCCACTAATTATTGGATCTTTTGGGAAGTGGCGAGTGGCGGAAATGATTTGGAAAATCTGGCGGTTTCGGCCGATGTGTCAGATGACGCCGTTTGGCTGGATAATAAGAGTCTGCTCGCCGGAACTTTGCGTCATGCCGAGGTTGGTGGACGCGTAGTCTGGGAAGTACTGGAGCTTGTTGCTCAGGCCACACCGGGTCAATACAAGGTCGGTTTCTCTTTGGGGGTCATTCCGGAAGCCAAAGACCTGGGTAAAACATTATTGTTATTGCAAAATATTAAATACACCGCTTTTGATAAATTTACCGGTCAAGAAATTTCCGGTTCTCTCAAAAATCTTTCCACTTCATTGGAAGCTGATATTTTAAGTAGCGGTAAGGGCACGGTAATCGCCGCCGATTAATTATGATTAATTTTTTTCGTCAGATCTTAAGGCCGAAGTATGAGCCTTTGAATAAGATTGAAATTATCAAGCAAAATCTGCTGGATAATTTTGCGTATCTGTCAGCGCTGCAAAGCGAGGCGGAAATTTTTCCGGTTTTGAAATCCAACGCTTATGGTCACGGCCTGAAAGAAGTGGCCCGACTATTGAATGATTCGCCGGCTAAAATGGTGGCGATTGATTCTTTTCCGGAGGCGCAGATTGTTTTTCGGAATTTTAAAGGTAAAGTCTTATTCTTAAACGAAATGCCGCTTAAGGCTTATGACTATTGTCGCTTTAAGCGCAGTGAATTCTGCGTCTATAATTCCGCTACGTTAAAATATCTGGCCACACATCATGCCGGAGTGAAGATTCATTTGTTTTATAACAGCGGTATGAATCGGGAAGGTATCTCCAATCTTAAATTATTTTTGGAAAATAATAAAAAATATCTGTCTCAAGTTCAGATTGTCGGTTTTTGTTCGCACTTAATGGCCGGAGATAACGATTTAGAAACGACCCGAAAACAAGAATCTAATTTTATGACCGCTCTGGATATTTTGCATCAGAATAAAATTTTTCCGACCTGGGTTCATTTGGGTAATTCGGCCGGAATTTTTGTTTTACATAATAAGCGACTGACGGCTTTCAGGGCCGGACTCGCTTTATATGGTTATTCGCCGTTAGTTGGTGATAATGAGGCTGTTAGCCATCTCAAACCGGCCCTCAGAGTGCTGTCTACCGTGACGGGCTGTCAGAGCTTGAAGAAAGGGGACAAAGTGTCGTATAATGGAAGATATGAGGCTGAGAGCGACACCCAAATCGCCCTGGCACCGTTTGGATATTATGAGGGTCTGGATCGTCACCTGTCTAACGAGGCCCAATTCTTGATCCATGGTGAAATTGATTTTTTAGCCAAAATTGCCGGAGCGGTGTCCATGAATTTAGTTTGTTTGGATGTCAAAGATTATAAAATCAAATTAGGGGATAGGGTCGAGCTGATTTCACCTCTGAATGGCGCCCTTAATTCTGTTAATAATTTAGCTAATATTAGCCAAACAATTCCATACGAACAATTGGTCAGATTAAGAGGGAATATTCATCGCCAAGTAGTTTAAATAAAATTATGGCAAATAGGGAAGTCAGATCTACTCATCGGGTCAGGATGGATTATTCTAAAAAGAAATTAGAGAATCCTTTTCATCAGACTAATCATGGAATCAAACGGGATGAATTATCACTGCGTTTAAAAATTTCTTGTCTGGCGTTGCTCGGATTATTGGTAGCTTTATTATATTTAATGTTTTTTTCGGCAGCCTTTGATATCAAAAAAATTCAGATTACCGGTTTGTCTCGGGCCAATATCGGCGAGGTGGAAAAATTGGCGCTGGGGCAGAGTGGCGAGAATCGTTTCTGGCTTTTCCGCCAACAGAATTTATTGATTTTTGATAAAAAGGCTTTAACCCGAACCTTGGCTGATACCTATCATTTTAAGGAGATTAAGATTAAGAAGAGTTTATTTCATACTTTAAAAATTAATTTAACTGAAAGGGGATATAGTTATATTTGGCAAGAAAAGGATAAATATTATTATATTGATCAAGATGGCTATCTGATTAATGAGTTAGTTCTTAATTTGCCGGCGACTTTAATCAATCCCGAGATTCCGGCCACCAGTTCTGCTAGTACGGTCTTGGCCACGACGACTGTTGTAACGGAAGATTATTTCAAATCAACCATTGAAGCGGCGAGCGTGGCCAGTAATAATGGTTATCCAATCATTGTAAATGTCGGCGCCGAGCATTTCAAAGGCGATCGGGTGGATATTGATCAGGTTTATTTGGAATTTGCCGGTAAAATCAATGATGGAATTAAAAATGAGCCGGAATTAACGGTTAAGTATTTTCTGATTGATAAGGATTTCAATACCATCAAAGCCATATTAGACAGCGGTCTGACCATTTATTTCAGCACTAGGGAAAATCAAGACAGTCAAATTAATAATTTAATAGTGTTAAAAAAAGAGAAGAGCGATTTTAATAAATTAATTAAGAAAAAAATAGACCTCCGTTACGGTGACAAGGTCTATTATGAATAAAAATATATGAACAGTGAAGGTTTGTTTAAATTTTTCTTTGGCTTGGCCGTCTTCGTCTTCTGCTTGGTGACTATCGGCATCTTTTTGATTCTTTTAAAAATCATCTTGTTGTTTACGCCCGAGATCCATTTAATGGGTCTAAACATCCTCCAGTAAGGGCCTTATAAGCCCCATGGTTTTTCTCCTCTACAATACGTGGATTAATATACATTATGCGAAGTACTGTATATCCCACAAAACAGGCCTAGTTTTGTATCCGCTCCCATTCTCTTTCAATTTATAATAAAAAAATAAAAAGCCCGTTGGTCGGACTTTTATTTTTTTATTTAAAAAGATTTCTACTCTATCGGCTTCATTAGTCTTTTGAATACTTCGTCTTGGATCTCCATAAACTTTTTGTACAGCTTATTCTGGTTAATGGCGATTTGCTCTTCAAATAGCTTAAGATCCGTATAAGTTGGCATTCTCCTTAGAAAAGAGCTGATTTGAGCTTTAAGATGCTCCAGTTCCCCATTTTCTTCTGAATTTAACACTCCGGGATATTTTTGGACTAAGTTGATTTGGTCTGTAGCCTCCTCGGTGAGAAATATTTTATGAATTTCCGGCCATTTTTCTTTGAAATCACACTCAAAACAAAAAAGTAAGACCAAATCTATTTGCAGATTGGTGACGGCTTGTAATAAACTGTTTATTTTTTCAAACCCTTCTAAATTATTAAATGACATTATTTGTTTCTCCTTCAATGATTCTTTGGTGGGTATTATTAGCTCTAAATTAACATCTTTTAAAAGATATGTCAATATGTAGCTTCGGCCCAATTTTTGCTATAATTTAAGTACTTTTAATTCTCTTTTATGACCCAAAAACCAATTATAAAATACCTCGGAGATTTCGTTGATTATTGTGAAATCGAGAAAGGTCTGTCGGTTAAGACCCAGGAAAACTATGGCCGTTTTCTGGCTAAGTTTTTTAATTGGCTAAAAAACAATTCCCTGGCTGAACTGGAACCTAAAGATCTGACGGACGATCATATTTTTAAATATCGGATTTTCTTGTCGCGGTTTGTTGATCCGGTTCACAAAAAACTTTTGCAAAAAAGCACGCAGAACTATTATCTCATCGCCCTGCGCAGTCTCTTGGAATTCTTCCTGGAAAGGAATATCACTTCTCTGCCGCCCTCTAAAGTCAAGTTGGCGCGGGACAGATCGGAGCGGGAGATAAAATTTTTGAAGATGGATCATCTGAAAAGATTATTGGCGGCGCCGGATCAAAGTACCGCGGCCGGTCTGCGGGATCGAGCGATTTTGGAAGTGCTCTTCTCTACCGGCTTGCGCGTTTCGGAATTGGCTCATTTAAACATTGAAGATTTGAGATTGAGGAAAGATAGCACCGATTTGGAAGTGGCGGTGGTTGGTAAAGGTTCCAAGGTCAGAGCGGTTTATTTTTCGGAGCGAGCGGTCAAAGCGATTAAAGAATATTTGGAAAAGCGTTTTGATCTGGATCCGGCTTTGTTTATCAACTATAAACCTGGAATCGCTCAGACCGATCACAATCGAAGATTGAGCGTCAAAAGCGTGGAAGAAATAGTCAAAAAATATGTGAAACTGGCCGGTCTGCCGGTTAATGCTACGCCCCATACCCTGCGGCATTCCTTCGCCACTGATCTCTTGTCGCATGGAGTTGATCTGCGTCTGGTCCAAGAATTTTTGGGGCATAAAAATATCGCCACCACTCAGATTTATACCCACGTTACCAACAAACAATTGCGTGATGTTCATAAGAGAGTTCATGATAATCGATAATTTGAAATGAACTACCCCCGGCTCAAACGCCGGGGGTTTCTTTTTACCGACTGACGTCGGTGTCCTTGAAGAGATTAAGTTGCTCTAGACTAACTTGATGATGCTGTTGGTTTTCAACATACTTTCGCACTACCATTTCATCGATTCCAACGGTTGAAACATAGTAACCTCGACCCCAGAGGACACCAGAGGGAAACTTCTTGGTCTTCTTCTTGATCCAGCCCGATGTTTTGCCTTTCAGAATTTGAATGATATAGGCGATGTGAAGATGTAAGTGCTCATCTCCAATGTGCCACGCATAAATACGCAGACCCTTCCACTCGGCTATCTGCTTGAACATTCTTTTTAACTCTGTTTTAATATAGTTATCGGCCAATACCTTGCCTCGGTATCTTGGCGTCCAGACAATGTGATAACTGCAATGATATGTGCAGTGATCCAACTTATATAGTAATGTTGTCCTGGCCATAATAAAATCACCTCCTTTCTAGTAGGTGATTTTATTATACTCCAAGGGCTTCGCCTTTAAACGCACTCGCCAGCTAAAGCTGGCGGTTTATCTGATTAATAGAAAAACCGCTAACTGGTAGCGGTTTTTTGTTTTCTTTTTATTTTTTCGTTTTTTTTCCGCGAGATTATGATTAGCAATCTTGCGTAAAAAACCAACAATTTTTTCCTTCAATTTTTATAACTTTAATGTTCTTATTCTTGAAGGGTTTTGGTGAGGTGGTCAGAAACCAGCGGTAGGTTTGATTGCGGCGACGCAGAGTGCGATTTTTCTTGGCCATTATTCTAATAAAGTAGGTTGGGCAAGGAATGGCCTCCTTCTTGATTTGGTCAATCTGGCCTAATTCTATGATTCTTTCCGCTCGCTTCACGGGAGTGACGGGATAAAATTCATAAAAATACCAATAGCCGACTAGGAGCGCTAGCGATGTCCCAATCCACCAATAGTCAATGACCAGGGCGAGGGTAATGATGATAATCGCGGCGATGATGGCCAATATAATTACCAGGGATTCCTTTTTGCTTTCTACGTGATACTCTTTGGGTTCCATACTCTATCTATTTTTTTATTGTTGTTTAAAGAACTACTGCATCTTAAGCCTTTTAGATTTGTTTGTCAATTAGGCCGCATTAGGACATAAATAATGTTACTTTACTCTCATCGGTTGGGACATATAAAATGTTACCATAGTTATTAACTAATAATTATGGTAAATATATGACCAATATGACTAAAAAGGAGCTAGCCAAGGTAACAAGAGCCAGATATAGCCTGGCCAACAAATCGGTTAAAACGTTCATGCTCAATGAATTTTGTAGTAATACGGAATATCATAGAAAGTATGCCATTAAACTGTTTAATCATAAGCCCAAAGAAAATAAAGAAAG
>MNUV01000007.1 GCA_001871235.1 Candidatus Falkowbacteria bacterium CG1_02_41_21 | reverse complement strand
TCGATGTCCAGTGCTCATCTCAAAAAGAAGTTTAAATTTATCAAAACAATGTATCTTGATGGCGGCATCTGGAGTGTCGGATATTTTTCATCAACTATTGGGCTGAATGAAGCTCAAATAAAGAAATACATTGCCTGGCAAGGCCAGAAGGATATGCCTCAAGTTAGCACGCTCGGGTTTTGATGACGATAACAGGAAACCCCGTATGAAAAAAGACCATCATTTATGATGGCCTTTTTGAGTGCGGGGAGGATGTCATTTAAGAGCCAATCTATTTGGTATCTTTGATTATCCAGAGGAAATAGAAACTGGTGGTCATCAGGAGCGCCAGAATCAAGAAAACAAATTGAATGGGGTAGAAGATCAAGATAATTGTTCCCAGGCCGGTTCCGATGAGGTATCCCAGAGGTTGGGCGGTGCGGAAAAAATTGATTAAGCCCACTTCTTTGGCGGTAATAATCTTGAAGAAATAAGAATCACGCATGGCCTCCACTAAAGCGGCGCCGATACGGCTGAAGAAGAGAATTAATCCCCAAACAACAATACTGGTCGATTTCACCGAGAAAAAAAGAATCAGGGAAATGATTAGAATGGTAAAGCCCAGAGTCATAATTTCTTTTTCGCCTAAATATTTGTCGGCGATAATTCCGGCCGGCAATTCAAAAATAATGAAAGGCAGCAACATGAAGGAGAAAGCGATACCCAGCTGGCCCCAGGATAATCCGATGTTCTCGTGCAAATGAAGCGGTACATAGACTACGGCTAAGCTATAAAAAAGGTGGAGCAGAATCGCCAAGGAAAATATGCCCCGGATATTTTTCGTTTTAAAAATCTTTCGGACTATCTCTTTGATATGATCTTTCTCATATTTGATTTTGTCTTTCAAGTCCCGGCCCTGTCTGATAAAAATAATGTAAAAAGGAATTAACAAAGCGGCCGCCAGCAGATAAACCGGGCGATAATTGGAATCCTTGATAAAGTAACTGCTGATAATCGGAGCCGCCACCCAGCCTAAATTCATAAAAGTAAAATAGGTGGTCCGAGTCCGGCCGGCGCTGTCCACGGCCGTAAAATTTTCGATGAAAATATCCATATTAATCCAAATCAGGTTAAGACTGGACATCAAAAGAATAAAGGCCGTAAAAAGAGTAAAGGGGGAATTGGCAAAATACATGGCTAACAAGGCGATAAAATTACAACCGAGGACTACCTGAGAAACCCGATAGTTTTTGAAACGAGCAATTATCCCCGGATAGACCAGAATCAGGAAAAAAGTGATGGCATTGGAGACTAGAAAGAAGAGACCGATTTTTTCGGCGCTGACAAACTCTTTGATGTAATTAGATTCAATATAGGTCGGGACGGCCGTGGACAGCGCTAAAATAAACCCCAAAAAATATAAGATTCTGAGTCCCCGTTTATTGAATAGATTTTTTTTGATCTCTGACAGTTTGGACATAAGGTCGGAATAAGATAATTAGTGAAATAAAAATTAAGAATAAGCTGATGATTTGGGGCCAACGAACATTCCCCCACATGGCGGTGTCATCAATTCTAACAAATTCCAGACAGAATCTTAGAATAGAATACAGGATAATATAAATTAGAACGGTGGAGCGAAAATAGGCGACCTTTTCATCTGAGGGGTTATTCTTTTTCTTTCGGATAATCAAATAATGACCTAAAATTAAGATCCCAAAGATTAGAATACTTCCGATTGATTCATAGAGAAAGGTCGGATGAAAATAATTGGCGGAGATAAAATCATTGCTGCGATTTAACAATTCAATCGGGATGCCCCAAGGTAAATCAGTCGGACGGCCAAAAAGTTCTTGATTAAAATAATTTCCCCAGCGGCCAATGGCCTGGCCGAGCGTGAGCGCGGGAACGACAATGGCACATAATTTCCAAAAATTAAGATCTTGATTCTTTTTTACAAATAGCCATAAAGCGACTAATCCGCCCAAGATAGCCCCATGAATAGCCAGTCCGCCGTGCCAAATTTTGATTATCTCCAGCGGTTGGGCGAGATAATAGGGTAATTCCAAAAAGATTTCATAAACTCTGGCCCCGATTAAGCCCCCGATTATTAAATAGAAGGAGAGATCAATTATCTTGTCCCGAGAGATACTATAATGCTTAGCTATCATTATCGCGGTAATAATCCCAATAATCATGGCCAAAACCATAAAAAGGCCATACCAATAAATGGTAACAGGTCCCAATGACAGGAGATTCGGTTGAGGGTTAAAAGTGTGGAGCCAATTAATCATATAAGAATAATACCAGATTTTGGGGGAAAATAAAAATAGGCCCTTGATGAAACCTATTTTTTGTTTGGTGCGGGCGGAGGGACTCGAACCCTCACGCCGATGGCACATGCTCCTAAGGCATGCGTGTCTACCAGTTCCACCACGCCCGCTTTTTATGGTATAATATGGTTATCAAGATTATAAACTAGTAACCCAATAAAATCAATATGATGAAGCCAAAATTTGTTCGTTTTTTTAATGAATTGACCATCAAAGATGTCCCTTCCGTCGGCGGTAAAAATGCTTCTTTGGGAGAAATGTATCAACGTTTATCCAAGGTTGGAGTGCTGGTCCCCAATGGTTTTGCTACGACTGCCGAGGCCTATCGGCGCTTTTTGGATGACAGCGGCGTCAAAAAAGAAATCAAAAAGATTTTGGCTGATTTAAATACTAAGAATGTCATTAGCTTAACCAAAAAAGCTAAAGAGGTGCGCGACTTGATTGTCTCCACCCCGATGCCAAAGGAATTGGAAGCTAATATTATCAGTTCTTACCAGAAATTAAGTAAGAGTTATAAAACGCCAAATTTGGCGGTGGCTGTCAGATCCAGCGCTACTGCCGAAGATTTACCGGATGCTTCTTTCGCCGGTCAGCAAGAAACATTTTTAAATATTAAAGGCGACAAAGAATTATTATTGGCCGTCCGGAAATGTATCGCTTCTTTATTCACCGCCCGTGCCATCTCCTATCGGGTGGATAAAGGCTTTGATCATTTCAAAATCGCCTTGTCAGTTGGTGTACAGAAAATGATTCACTCGCAAGCCTCCGGTGTGATGTTTAGCATTGATACCGAGTCCGGTTTCAAGGATGTGGTGCTAGTCAGCTCCATTTATGGCTTGGGAGAAAACATTGTGCAGGGCGCGGTTAATCCCGACGAGTTCATTTACTTCAAGCCGACTGGCGCGATTATCTCCCGCAAAATCGGCAACAAACAACTGAAGATGATTTATAGCTCCGATCCGAAAAATCCAGTTAAGAATATTAAGGTGTCTCCGGCCAATCAGGACAAGCCATCAATCATCGATGCTCAGGCCAAACAATTGGCCAAGTGGGCGATGTTGATAGAGGAGCACTATAAGAAGCCGATGGATATGGAATGGGCCTTGGATGAAAATGATCATAAGCTTTATATTATCCAGGCTCGTCCGGAGACGGTGCAGAGTTTAAGAGATTTGAATATCGTGGAACAATATAAATTGTCCAAACTGGGGAAAGTTATTTTGACCGGCCAATCCGTGGGAAACAAGATCGGTTCGGGTGTGGCCCACAAAATTATTAACGTCAAAGAAATTTCTAACTTTAAACCCGGTCAAGTGCTGGTGACTGACATGACTGATCCTGACTGGGAACCGATCATGAAAATTGCCGGAGCCATTGTCACCGACAAAGGCGGCCGGACTTGCCATGCGGCTATTGTGTCGCGCGAACTGGGCATTCCTTGTATTGTGGGCACTAATAATGTCACTTCCAAGGTCAAAAATGGCCAGAAAATAACCGTTTCCTGCGCTGAGGGTGACCAAGGCTTTGTCTATGATGGTATTATTCCTTTCAAGATTGAAAAAACTAATATCAAAAATTTAAAGAAACCGAAGACCAAGATTATGATGAATGTGGCTGAGCCGGACATGGCTTTTGCCACCTCCTTTATCCCTAACGATGGTGTGGGTCTGGCTCGTTTGGAATTTATCATTAACAATTCCATTAAAGCTCATCCTTTAGCTCTGATGAATTTTAACACCTTGAAAGATCAGGTAGCCAAAAAGAAGATTGCCGAATTAACCAAGGGCTATCAAAACAAATCGCAATTCTTTGTGGATAAATTAGCGACTGGTGTTGCTATGATCGGCGCCGCTTTTTATCCTAAGGATGTTATTGTTCGCTTGTCCGATTTTAAATCTAACGAATATGCCAACTTAATCGGAGGCGCCGCCTATGAACCGACTGAATCCAACCCGATGATTGGTTATCGCGGGGCTAACCGTTACTATAGCCCGCAATTTCTACCGGCTTTTAAACTGGAATGCCAAGCCTTAAAGAGAGTGCGGGATGAATTCGGCCTGACTAATATCAAGGTGATGGTTCCGTTCTGTCGGACCGTGGAAGAGGGTCAAAAAGTTTTGGAGATTATGGCCTCTTGCGGCTTGAAGCGCGGCGTGAATGGTTTGCAGGTTTATGTGATGGCCGAAATCCCGGCTAATATTATTCTAGCGGAAGAGTTTGCCAAGATTTTTGATGGTTTTTCTGTTGGCTCTAATGATCTCACTCAATTAACTCTAGGTATTGATCGTGATTCGGGCGATAATCTGCATGTGGCCGGTATTTCTAATGAAAAGAATATGGCCGTTAAAACCCTGATTCATTATTTAATTACTGTCGCCAAACGGACCGGTCGCAAAGTTGGTATTTGCGGTCAGGCTCCGAGTGATTTCCCGGACTTTGCCGAATTATTAGTAGAATGGAATATTGATAGTATTTCCCTTATCCCCGATACTGTTATCAAGACGACAATAGCAGTTTTGGCCAAAGAGAAGAAGGTAAAAAGATAATAGAGAGTTATAAAAAAGCCCCTGAAATACGGGGCTTTTTTAGTTGATTTGACAAACCACATATAATCGCGTATAATCACATATAGTTAATATATAAGATAATAATATGTCTAAATTTATTGAAAGACTGGCGTTTGATCCGACTACAACTCACAAGATATATGGCCTTATTTCTCAAATTGATGAATTAAAAGGCCAATGGAAAATGGGAGCCAATTTCTCTCCTCAGGTCTCGGGTCTATTAAAAAGATCGGTTATTGTTACTTCATCTGGAGCCTCTACTCGGATTGAAGGTGCGCGATTGACCGATGAAGAGGTAGAAAAATTATTAAAAGGATTAAAAATAAAAAAATTAGTAACTCGTGATGAACAGGAAGTGGCCGGTTATGCCGAGCTGTTAACTAATGTTTTTGATTCCTATAAAACATTGGCGTTATCCGAAAGCACCATTAAGCATTTTCACAGTGAACTTTTGAAATATTCAGAAAAAGACATTCGCCATCGGGGTGAGTATAAATTTGGCAGTAATCGGGTAGAAGCCAAAGATGCCAGCGGTAATTTGGTCGGTGTTTTGTTTGACCCCACTCCGCCTCATTTGGTTAAGAAAGAAATGAATGAATTATTGGAGGTCGCTTCGACTCTCTTATCTCAGAAAGAAATTCACCCCCTGATTATTATTGGGAATTTTATCTTTGAATTTTTATCAATTCATCCTTTCCAAGATGGCAATGGCCGCACCTCGCGCGTACTGACCAATTTGTTATTACTTCAAAGCGGTTATGAATATATTCCTTATATCTCACATGAAAAGTTAATTGAAGATAATAAAGATGAATATTATTTGGCTTTAAACAAATCGCAAAAAACTTGGAAAATGGATCGAGAAGATATTAGTCCTTGGCTATTATTCTTCTTAAATATTCTATTAAAGCAAACCCAGTTAGCTATCGGACTATTGTCCAAAAAATCAATAGAAAATTTATTGTCCGCGAAACAATTAGCCGTTTGGGATTATTTTAATGAGTGTGATATTGTTACCCCCAAAAACCTGCGAGACGATCTTAAAATTGCCGTCCCAACAATTACTCAAATATTGAATAAATTATTGGAAATGAATAAAATAGAACGGATGGGAGAGGGGCGGGCGACCAGATACAAGAGAACAAAATAAATATTGCGGTATTATAAAAAGACCCTGGAATATGGGGCTTTTTTGTTATCATTGACTAAAATAAGATATTATTGTAATATTATCAGTCCGTTATAGTCCATTGAAAATAACTTTTAAATATATCACATCATGATTACCGAATCTATTATTATTGCTATTTTAGTGCTTGTTATCATTTATCTAAAAATGAGAATATACGCCCTGAAAAAAATGTTACATATTCTTGGTCCGAAAACCACCGAAGAATCATCGGCCAAAATTATTATTGATTGCGCCGCACCGCCATTTGTGCCAGACGGATATACTGTTGAAGAACACTAAGTGGGAGACAGGCAACACAAATTTAATCCCACTAATATTTTTCTTTATCAGTCCAAGAAACAATTAAAAGGATCTATTAAGGGAGATGAATTGCGCCAGGAATTGGAAGGCCAAAGAGTTTTAAATGTCAACGTTCTTGATTGTCTATTAGCTCATCCAGACCTTATCCCAGAAGAATGGAAGGGAAAATATATCTTCTTCTTTGGAACAATCTATCGCAACTCCCGTGGCAATCTTTTTGTCCGTTACCTCCGCTGGAATGGTTCCGAGTGGATCTGGATCTGCCTCTGGTTAGTCAGCGGCTTCCCTGCGAATTGCTTTTCTGCCGTTGCAAGTTGACCTCGGCTCTTTTGTTCTTCTGGACCTTAGAGTTTAGTCCTTTGCACTTAATTTTCAAAAAAAACCAAAAGCTCTGTTTAATTACAGAGCTTTTTTCATATAGGTATCTTTTAATTTGTATCCGAGCTTCTGATAATATCCCCTGACCCCGATGCCGGAGATGACGGCGATGGTTTTGGCTTTATTTTTCTGGGCAATCTTCTCGGCTTTTCTCATTAATTTTTTACCCAGTCCGCTATGTTGAACTTTTTTAATATGTCCCACCGGTACCAATAGGCCGTAGACATGGAGCTCTCTAATAATCGCCGGAGCTACTTTACTGTTATTTGTCAGTCTCAAACGACAGAAGCCGTAGAGATCTTTTTGATCCGGGCTATTATAGCTCAAAAAATATTCCTTTCCGTCTGAAGCGGGATATTCAATAATTGAGAGCTTGGCTTTTTTGATGTCCATGGGCTTGTCCTTAATCTCGCGACAGCGAAGGCAATTACATTTGACTCCTCTTTGTTGCATGACTTGTCTGAGGTTAGTGACCAAATTACCGGCCACAATGGACTCTCTGGGTATATCACGGATTAGTCGGATAATACGGACATATGGGGGCACAATGGCCTTACAATCGGCTATGAGGTCTTCCAGTTCTTTATCGGTGTAGGGCTGGTATTTGCCTTGCTTATACCATCTGTATAACAAACTGCCCTTAGTGACAACTGTGGGGTAGAATTTGATTTGATCGGGCTGGTAGTTCTGGTTGGAGAATAATTTTTTGAACATCTCCAAATCTCTTTTTGGGGTTGAACCCGGGAGAGCGGGCATAAAGTGATAGGTGACTTTAAAGCCATAGTCTTTTAATAGTTTGGTGGCTTGAGCTATTTCTTTAATACCACTACCGCGATTATTTAGTTTGAGGATTTGGTCATCAACAGCCTGAACGCCAATTTCTACTCGGGTCGCGCCCAACTGACGCATCTCTAACAATTCGGCATCGTTAATATAATCTGGTCTGGTTTCTAAAGTGAGGCCAATAATTTTATATTTAGCCTTAGTGTTTTTATTTTGTTCGGCTAATAATTTCTTTTTTAAATCAATTAGGCTCAGGTTTTGTTTATAGGGTGATTTTATTTTCTTG
>MNUV01000028.1 GCA_001871235.1 Candidatus Falkowbacteria bacterium CG1_02_41_21 | reverse complement strand
AGATAAATAAATTATGTATTATTTTAATTATAAAATTATGATGACAGATCCAATCGCAGACATGTTGACTAGAATCCGGAATGCCTCCATGGTCAAAAAAGCGGAAATCATCCTACCCTTAAGCAAATTAAAATTGGAAATAGCCAAGATTCTGGCCAAAGAAGGCTGGGTGAGTAAAATTGAGGTCATACCAGGCGATAATGAAACCAAAAATAAAAGCGCGGCTTTTGATCGCTTGCGCGTGGTTTTGAAATACAATGAAGAGCGCGAGCCACGAATCAGTTCTCTGAAGAGAATTTCCAAGCCTGGCGCCCGAGTTTATGTCGGCAAGGATGATCTGCCTCGCGTTTTGAATAATATCGGTATGGCTATCATTTCCACCCCGAAAGGATTAATGACTAATCGGGAAGCGCGTCAGAGTCAATTGGGCGGAGAAGTGATCTGCGAAATTTACTAGTTTTATAAATTTTATATTCAATATATATGTCAAGAGTAGGAAAACTTCCAATTAAATTAGCCGCCAATACTCAAGTCAAGATTGAGAACGGGCAGATTGTGGTTAAAGGTCCGAAAGGCGAATTGAAACAAGCGATGCATCCGCAGGTGATGATTAATATTACCCCCGAAGAGGTTAAGGTTACCGTTAAGGATGCGACCGATAAGAAGCAATGCGCTTTGTGGGGCTTATATCGCAATTTGATTAATAATATGGTGCTCGGTGTCAATGAGGGCTTCAGTAAAAAATTAGAATTTAAAGGTGTCGGTTATAAGGCTCAAGTCGGCGGCAATAAGGTAGTTATGAGCTTGGGTTATTCTCATACCATTGATTTCATGTTGCCGGCCGGCATCACCGCCGCGGTGGAAGGAAATTTCATCACTTTATCCGGTATTGATAAGCAATTAGTCGGAGAAAAAGCCGCTCAATTACGCCGTTTGAGATTACCGGAACCATATAAGGGTAAGGGTATCAAGTATGACGAAGAGGTTATCAGACGTAAGGCCGGTAAGACCGCCGCTAGTAAATAAATAAAATATATGAATAAACAAATTGCCAAAAATGCTAAAATGGCCAGACGTCATGGTCGCGTGCGAGCTAAGATCAGCGGCACCGAACTGCGTCCCAGATTAAGCGTTTTTAAATCTAATGCCGGTTTATATTTACAACTGATCAATGATGAGCAAGGCCTAACTTTAGTTAGCGCTCACAGTCGGGAGATTAAGGCTGACAGCAAGAAAAAGAAAACTGATATTTCTTTGGAGCTCGGCAAACTTTTAGCTCAGAAAGCACTGGCCAAGAAAATTCAGACTGTAGTTTTTGATCGCGGCAGCTATCGTTATCATGGTCGCGTCAAGGCCGTGGCCGATGGCGCCCGAGACGGCGGACTGCAATTTTAATTAACATAAAAAGTAACGATTAAAATATGTCAGAAGAAAAAAAACAACCTAGTGGAATTAAAGAAACTGCTGTCGCCGAAGCCGTGGCTAAGAGTGTTTATGGTGGAAATAATAATAATAATCGTAATGACAATCGCGGCGGCGGTCGCGGTGGTCGCGCGGAAAAACGAGGCGACAAGAGATTCGGCGGCGGTAAGGATGAAATGGAACAAAGAATTTTGGATATCGCTCGGGTGACTCGGGTGATGAAAGGCGGTAAACGGATGAGCTTTAGAGCTTGCGTGGCTTTGGGTGATAAAAAAGGCACTATCGGTACCGGCTTAGGCAAGGGCGCTGATGTGACCATGGCTGTTAATAAGGCCGTTAATCAAGCCAAAAAACACATGATCACTGTTAATATGATCAATAATACTATTCCGCATGAAGTCCGAAAGACTATCGGCGCGGCCAGTATTATGTTTAAACCGGCCCAAAAGGGTCGGGGCGTAATCGCCGGCGGCGTGGTGCGGGTTATTTTGGAATTAGCCGGTGTTAAGAATGTCACCAGCAAGATTTTAGGTACTAATAATAAGATTAATAATGCTCGCTGTACGATTGAAGCTTTAAATAGTTTAAGAAAGGTTAAAGAAAAAGTTAAGACTGTTAAGCCGGAACTTAAGAAGGAAGATAAGCCAGAGATTAAATAGTTCTAAAATATATAATTTAATTAGCAATACTATGTCATTAGCTTTGAATATCATTAAGAAATCTAAAGGTAGCACCCAGAAGAGAAAACGCGTCGGTCGCGGCAATGCTTCCGGTCATGGTACTTATAGTACCCGCGGTTTGAAGGGTCAAAAATCCCGTTCCGGCGTTTCCGGTTTGAAACGTTTGGGTATGAAGAAACAATTGCTTCAGATTCCGAAAAAACGTGGTTTTAGATCGCTCCAACCCAAGAATCAAGTTATTTCTATCAAGACCATTAATGAAAATTATAAGGATAATGAGATTGTCAGCCCGGAAACTTTAAAAACCAAGGATTTGATTAAGAGTATTGATTTGCCGGTGAAGATTTTAGGCAAGGAAAAAATAACTCTCCAGGGCTTGAAGTTTGAAAAGGTAAAGATGAGCGCGGCGGTTAAGGACACTATCAAATAATTTTTTAGACGAGGGATTATTCTCTCGCTTCTTAGAATAATAATCATATGATTATCGAAAAAATCAGACAAATTTGGAAAGCGCGTGATTTACGCAATAAAATATTGTTTGTTTTGGGCATGTTAGTCATTTTTCGTTTAGTGGCTCATATTCCGGTTCCGGGCGTTGATACGGCGGCTTTGAAACAATTGTTTAATTCTAATCAGGTTTTAGGTTTAATGGATTTGTTTTCCGGCGGCGGTATGAGTAATTTTTCCATTGTCATGATGGGCGTCGGTCCTTATATCACCTCTTCCATTATTTTCCAACTCTTGGGCATGATTGTGCCTAAAATCGAGGAGATGCAAAAAGAAGAGTCCGGTCGTCAGAAAATTAATATGTGGACCAGATGGGCGACTGTCCCTTTGGCTATTATGCAAGCTTATGCCATGATTAATCTGCTAGAGCGATCGGCGCGCAATATTATTATCAGTGTGAGCAGTCTAGATCTGGTGATGATGGTCATGACGGTAACTGTCGGCACTATGTTTTTGATGTGGCTGGGAGAGCTGATTTCGGAAAAGAAAATCGGTAACGGTATTTCTTTAATTATCTTTGCCGGTATTATCGCCGCTCTGCCTCAGGTCCTATCACAAATCTTGTTATCTTTTGACAAATCCCAGTTGTTTACCTTAATCGGTTTTGTGGCGATTGCCATTGTAACTGTCGTCGGTGTGGTTATTATCAATGAAGGTCAAAGAAATATTCCGGTGCAATATGCTCGTCAAATCAGAGGCGGTCGCACTTCCGGTGGCACCAACACCCATTTACCGCTGCGAGTTAATATGGCCGGCGTGATTCCGATTATCTTCGCCATTTCCATTATTATGTTTCCATCCATGGTGGCCCAATTCTTTTTGAGCGCCAAGACTGTTTGGATTGCTAATTTTTCCCAATGGACTATTAATATTTTTCAAAATCAACTTTTCTACGGTATTATCTATTTCTTGTTGGTTTTTGCTTTTACCTATTTTTATACCGAAATTGTTTTTCATCCCGATCAGATTGCGGAAAATTTACAAAAGCAAGGTGGTTTTGTTCCCGGTATTCGCCCGGGTCGGCATACTACTGAGTATTTAGGTAGCATTACTCATAAGATTATCTTGGTCGGCGCTTTATTCTTAGGTCTGATTGCCGTTTTGCCGCTGGTGATGCGTTATTTTACCGGCATCCAATCTTTGGCTATCGGCGGCACCAGTTTGCTCATCGTTGTGTCCGTGGTCATTGATACTGTGAAACAAATCCAATCCCAGATGACTATGCGGGAATATGACGGGGTTTAGTTATTAGATATAAACTTATGGCCAGATATAAAAGAGGCTTTAGAGCCTCTTTTTGTTTGAGGTAAATTGATTTTTTCATAATTATATGATATAAATTAATCATAATAATTAGCGTCAAATTTATGTCTTTCGTCGTCAAATTGGAGGCCGGCAAATCAGAAGTGGCCGAATTGGAGGAAATCAAAAATACAAATGAAGTGGATCGGGAAATAGCTAACTTGGATGAGGCTAAGTTCGCCTTGCTGTCTAGAAACCACAAGATTTCTGGCTTGTTAGACTCTCTCTTGGACAGTTACAGCCAGTTGAGTACTAATTTATCCGGTTTCAAGGCTAAAAAACGGCAATTAGACGAGTCTTTACTGACCTACCAAGATGATTTACCAATTGAAGAAACTGGTTGGGCAGACAAGATAATGGCCGTCAAAGAGGAATTGAAGCGGGAACTGCCGAACTTGGATTTGAGGTTTTCCGGCGGGAAAAAAGGAACTAAGTCTAATCGCGAATTGGCGGTGGAAAAAATCACCGCGTACCTGGAAGCTTTGAAGACGGAAATTGATAATTTGGAAAAAATCAAAGAAGCTAAATATTTGCAAACTCCCGCCGGACAAGAACAGTCCAGGGTGGAAGCGGAAAACAGGGAGCAGTGTCGTTTAGAGGTTCTGGCGGACCTGCCTCCTTTGGATAGTTTGGAAAAAATCAGTCAGCTTAAAATCTCTCCCCGGCACTTGGAACTAGCTGGAGTTTATGGCGTGGAATTAACTCAGGCGATAATTCTCTCAGCCTGGAAAAAAATGGCCACCGATTTATTGTTGGATTATAATTTTGCGGACGCTAGGGATCAAATTCAAGATTGGCAAAAAGTGCAATCCGTTTTGGAAGATTTCCGGAATAATGATGACAAATTTAATGAATTAAAAGAGTCGGTCGTCGGTTTGAAAACTTTAAAGGACCAAATGGTTTTGACTTTAGCCGATATCATCGCCGAGAATCCGGAGGTAAAACAAAAGTTTCATAACTATGGCGTCATTGGTGCCAGTCTCAATTCGGATTTGAAAAAAACTTTGACCGCTTACGATGATTTGCCGGAAGACAAAGTGGCGGATAGTCCGGCGGCTTTGGCTTACGAATATTTACATCATGTCTTGCATATCAGTGCCGGAGTCGATTCTGATCAGAAGAATCCTTTGAGTAATTTTGAAAGTTTGTTTGGCGCTCAGAATTTTGGTCAGAAATATAATCACGCCGATTTTGGCTTGGCTCATCGGGCGGAACATAATCCCGAATTTTTATTGCAATTTAGCAGTCGGTTGGAAAAATTGGTGGCTACTTTGCAGGCGGAAATAAAATCAGCCGGAAAAGATATCGATCCCAAGATGTTTCTCGCCCGTTTCGGTCAAGAAAATTATGGTCGGCTTAAGGCTCTGCCGAGTCTCTCCGCACCGGAGGCTAAAATAGCTGATTTTCCCAAGAAATATGTGGAATTAGACGGTTCTTGGTCGCAAAAGTATTATGAAGATGAGGCGGTTTTTAATAAATTTGAGGCCCACCGGAAACAAGCGGAAGAAAAAATAGATTTGCTTCTGCCGCTTCGATGGCTAGAGGAAGAATTAAAGCAAAAATATCAAAAAAATGCCGAGGTGTGGGAAATCTTGGATGATAAGGTCAAGTTATTAAATTATTTAAAATTTTTGGAAAAAAACAAAGATTATCATGTTGATCAATTAATTGAAATTGATACTACTCCGGATGGAGAAATAGTGTTGTTAGATAGTACCAACCATCAGGCCGAGGTAGATAAACAGCAAGAATATCAAGAACTGGAAGAAGAGTATAGGACCTACCTAAAAAATGAGATAGCATCAATTATTTCTGAAATTAACCGGACCGAAAAAAAGCTTTTTAATAAAAAAGAGACACTAAATACTCTGGATAAACGCCTGGGAACTTGCCAGGCTTTGAGCAGCCATGAACTCGCCGATCGAATTTTCGGTTGGATCGATGATTCTAATTCCCGCTTATTTAAAGAATCATCTCTGACTCCGGCGGAACTCCAAAAGATTAATGATTTTGTTGATCAGGGTCGAAATAACTTAAAAGCTCAAAAGAAATATCAGCATCAATCTGAACTCGCCGAGAGAGATTTGAATCGTTATCATGATAAATTGTCGGCTAAATTTTTAGCGGATTATCCTGATCTAATGTCCGGTATTTTCACTTATGAAAATTTAATTTCCAGTTTGAAATTAATGAACATCGCCCTGTCCAGTTCGCTCAAGGAAAAAGATTCTACTTTAGTCAGAGATTTTGGCGAGAAGAGCAAGCAATATAGAGATTTGATCAATGACTATAATCGGAAGTATAGCCGGGAGCGAGATCAGCACATAATTTCCGCTATTAACTTTCGAGAAGATTTAGCCGCTTATCTCTAATTTATACCCATGGTTACCATCAAAACACCCAAAGAAATTAATATTTTGCGTCAAGGCGGCCATAAATTAGCCGTTATTTTGCAGGCTCTGGCTCGGGCCGTCAAGCCCGGAGTGGATACCGGTTTTTTGGAGCAAATGGCCAACGACTTGATCATTAAAGTCGGCGGTACCCCGTCTTTTAAAGGCTACGACATGGGCGATGGAATTTTTTTTCCCACGGCTTTATGCGCTTCCATTAACAATGAGGTAGTCCATGGACCGGCTCTGCCGGCTCGGATTCTCAAGTCGGGCGATATTATTGATCTGGATATTGGCATGAAATGGCAAGGTCTCTATACCGACACTTGTTTGACTGTCCCGGCAGGGAAAATCAGCAAAGAAGCCAAGCAGTTAATCCGAGTGACCAAGGCGGCTCTGGAGGTTGGGATTAAACAAGTTAAGCCGGGAAATAGTCTGTATGACATTGGTTTGGCGATTGAGAATTTTGTCGATCAATTCGGTTACGGCATTGTCCGCGATTTGGTCGGCCATGGTGTCGGCTATCAAGCCCACGAAGAACCAAACGTTTTCAATTATGCCATTTCTAAAAACTCCCGCGAGAATGTGACCTTGAAAGAGGGTATGGTCATTGCTATTGAGCCGATGATTAACTTGGGAACCTGGGAAGTGAAGACGGCCAAGAATGGTTATACCGTTTTGACGGCGGACAATTCTTTGAGCGCTCATTTTGAACACACCATTGCCGTCACTAAAAATGGTTATGAGATTATCACTAAATAAATGACAGATAAATCAAACAAAATTATTAAATTAATTGGGATTGACTGGGGCGAAAAGCGCTTGGGGGTGGCTTTGGCCGACAGTGAAGTCGGTTTGGCCACGCCTTTTGTCGTGGCTAAAAATTTATCGGAAATGCTTAAGATTATAAAGAATGAAGAGATTGACATTATTGTTTTGGGTGAGCCGCAAAAGATGCGCGGGAAGACCAGCGACATTAATCCGAAGTTCAAAGAGTTTGAGCGCTTGCTAACGGCCAAAACCACTTTGCCGATTGAACTGATTGACGAACGGCTTTCCAGCAAGAACGCCGATGCTTTGATTGGCGGGAAAAAGACTAAGGCCCCCCGCGATGCTATCGCCGCCATGATTATTTTACAGACTTACTTGGATCAAAAATATGTCCGAGACCTTTAACACCAAGGCCCTGGTTTTGAATCGCCATATCTACTGCGAGTATGATAGCCGGGTGACTGTTTACACGGTTGATTTCGGCAAGATTGATTTATTGGCGCGGGGGACGCAAAAGCCGGGGTCAAAATTGGCGGCCCATATTGAGCCTTTGAGCTTGGTGAATTTAATGATTGTCAAAGGCAAAAATACCGATTATATCGGCAGTTCCGTTATCAGCGATGCTTATGCCGGTATTAAGGGGGACTTAACTAAATTGCCGGCCGCCGGTTCGGCTTTGTTTGCTTTTAATCGCTTAGTGCGACACGAAGAGAAGGACGAAGAGCTGTTTAACTTGCTCTTAGAGTTTTTAGATATCTTGGACCAAAAGCCAAGACAAGCCGATTGGCTGCTGGCTTCTTGGTCGCTGAAATTTTTATCGGCTCTGGGCTATCAACCGGAGCTTTATTCTTGTTTGAGTTGTAAAAAAAGATTGGAGCCGGATAATAATTATTTCAGTGTGATGCGGGGCGGAATTTTTTGCGCCGATTGTTCCCGCCGGGAACTTAACCTGGAAACAATTGATCAAAACAGCATCAAGATGTTACGCCTGGTTTTGTCCCACTCCTTAGCCGACCTGACCACCATCAAAGCGGAACCCCAGACTTTTGATCGGGTGAATGGTTTGATAAAAAACTTATTGCATTTTTATATTAAAGATTAGGGGAAATGAAACTCCACGGCCTTACGCCCGTGGTATCTCAGGGCTTACGCCCAAAAAAACCATGAACAATCATGGTTTTTTTATATTGCAAGCTTCGCTTG
>MNUV01000033.1 GCA_001871235.1 Candidatus Falkowbacteria bacterium CG1_02_41_21 | reverse complement strand
GTTTAAAATATTGAAACAAGAATTATTGAGATCAAAAGAAGCTGAGCTTCGAGAATTGGGCCGCACTTTAATTAACTGGGAAACGGAAATACTTAATTATTTTAATTGCCGAATTACTAATGCCTACACCGAAGGACTTCATACTAAATGCAAATTAATCAAGAGAAAATCATTTGGCTTTAGGAATGTGGAAACCTATGTCCGCAAGCTGATTTTAGGCCTTTTACCCTTCGCAATGCTCTGGAGTTATACACACTTTTCGACGTAGAGCCGGGCCACCCTTGACTTTTTTGGGGGTGTGTACCTATAATAAAATGTTAAGAAAATGTGATTTGATTACAGCAATCAAGGGCTAAAGCTCTTATTTTGTTTGGTGCTAATATGCCCGAAAAGAAAATTGAGAAGAATTATTGGGTGGAGCCTTTACAGATGTTTTTTCGGCTATCGGCCTGGATTGTTTTCCCGGTTCTTTTAGGGGCTTTATTGGGTAAATGGTTAGATAAGAAGTATGACAGCTCGCCCCGGTGGTTTCTGATAGTCATTGGTCTGTCCTTCATCATTTCCATGATTGGTTTGGTCAAAGATACTTTGAAGGAATATAAAAATATTGATAAGCATAAATAATATGTCTGCCAGCGCTGGTTCCGAACAAATTTTACACGAGAATACTTTATATGCCGAACCGGTTTTTCATGTCGGTCAATTTCCGATAACCAATTCCATAATCAGTTCTTGGATAGTAGTGCTGCTGGTTTTAGTCTTAGCCTGGTCTTTACGTGGAAAGATTAAATCGGTGCCGCGAGGTCTGCAGAATGGCTTGGAGATGGTTTTTGAAACTTTTTTTGGTATTTTTGACTCCATCACCGGCAGTCGGAAACGAACTTTGCAGTTTTCACCGTTTGTTATGGCCTTTTTCTTTTTCGTTCTGCTCAATAATTGGCTGGGGCTTTTTCCGGGGTTCGGATCTATCGGTCAAATCGTGGTGGAGGATGGTCATAAATTATTTATTCCTTACCTGCGTGGCGCTACGGCTGATCTAAATACCACTTTGGCTTTGGCTACAATCGCAGTGGTAGTCAGCCATATCGCCGGAGTTATCGCCATCGGTTGGTGGAAATATTTGAATCGTTTTTTAAATTTCAAAGTTTTATGGGAAATCCCGCAGAAGGTCATCAAAGAACCGACCATCCTGCTTATTAATCCGATTAAGTTTTTTGTGGGCATCATTGAAATTATCAGCGAATTGGCTAAAGTGGCCAGCTTGTCCTTCCGGTTATTCGGTAATATTTTCGCCGGCGAAGTGTTGCTCGCGTCCATGTCGGCCATTCTGGCTTTCGGCTTACCTTTGCCGTTTATGTTTCTGGAAGTCATTGTGGGCTTAATCCAGGCGATAATTTTCGCTATTCTGGTCTTAATTTATCTGCATATTGCCACTGCCGCCGAAGAACATTAATTAAAGGTCAATTAATATAAATATAAATAATTTATTAATAACACTATGGAAAATGTGATGTTAGCCAAGGCTTTGGCCATTGGTATTGGGGCTATCGGCCCGGGCTTAGGTATCGGTTTTATCGGCGCCAAGGCCGTGGAAGCGATTGGTCGCAATCCGGAAGCTTCCGGTAAAGTTTTAGTGCCAATGTTATTGGCCTGCGCTTTTGCCGAAGCTATCGCTATTTACGCGCTGGTTATCGCTTTCAGTATCAAATAGTAATTTGACGAACTGCTCCGCTTGGAGCAGCGGTGAAATTATTATCTAATTAATTATTTTTTATATGGAATCCTTAGTCTCTATTTTTCACATTGACGGTAAATTGTTTTTGGCGCAGTTGATTAACTTTGCCATCATCTTTTTTGTGCTGTATAAATTTGCCTTTAAGCCGATAGCTAAAATCATGCAAGAGAGAACCACCACGATTGAAAAGAGCTTGGATGATGCCAAGGCCGTGGCCAAGAAATTGGCCGAGACCGGCTTGGAACAAACCCGGGTTTTGAATGAAGCCAAGAAAGACGCGCTGGCTATTGTGGAGAAGGCCAACCAGGCGGCGGAGGTCAACAAACAAAAACTAATTGAAAAAACCAAATTGGAAGTGGCCGCTATTATGGCCGGCGAGAAGGTCAAGATTGCCCAAGAGAAAGAAGAATCACTGAAAGAAATGAAGCAGGAAATTGCCGGTTTGGTAATTCTCGCTGTGGGAAAAGTGATTAAGGAAAAAATGACTGACGATAAAGATAAAAAATTAATTGCCGAAATAATTAGCCGATAATTATGAAGATTTCAGCTCGACAATATGCGGAGAGTTTAGCCCAGGCCATTTCAGCCAGCAGTGATGCTGACGTTAAAGTTGCCTTGGATAATTTTGCTAAAATTATGTTAGAGAATCGCGACCTGAATCGTCGGGACGAGATTTTAGCCGTTTTTTCCCAAATTTGGGATCAAGCTCAAGGCGAATTGGCCGCGGAATTTACCGGCGCTCGAGCTGTTTCCGACCAAACCAAAACCGAAGTGGCCGAATATTTGAAAGCTAAAACCGGTGCCAAAAAAATAGTTCTGACAGAAAAAGTTGAGGCTGATGTTCTCGGCGGATTTATTTTGCGGTATGAGGATAAAGTGATTGATGCCAGTTTAAAAAGATCCCTGGGAGATTTAAAAAATGAGATGAACAAATAATAATTTAAATATAAATAAAATATAAAAAATATATGTCAACTACGAAAGATTTCATTATTGCCCAGCTGAAAGACCGCATCGCCGGTTATCAAGCGGAAGCTAAAGAGCAGACTGTCGGCCGCGTGCTGAAAGTTTCCGACGGCATTGCTTTAATTTCCGGATTATCCGATGCCATGATGTCTGAAATTCTGCTGTTTAAATCGGGCGGGCAAGAAATTGTCGGTGTGGCTTTAAACTTGGAAGAGAATTTGGTCGGCGCCATTATCTTGGGCGAATTTACAGCCATTAAAGAGGGCGATGAAGTGGTTTGCACCAAGAGAATTTTGGAAGTTCCGGTCGGTTCGAACTTGGTCGGTCGCGTGGTTGATCCACTCGGCGTTCCGGTTGACGGCAAGGGAAAAATTGAAGCGGCCAAGTTTTATCCGGTAGAAAAAATCGCTCCGGGCGTTATCACTCGCGCTTCCGTCAAAGAACCGGTCCAAACCGGTATCAAAGCCATTGACGCCATGATTCCAATTGGTCGCGGTCAGAGAGAACTCATTATCGGCGATCGTCAAATCGGTAAAACCGCCATTGCCATTGATACCATTATCAACCAGAAAGGTCAGAACATGAAATGCATTTATGTGGCCATTGGTCAGAAGGAATCTAAAATTGCCAATATTGTCGCTAAATTGGAAGAAGCGGGAGCCATGGCCTATACCACTATTGTTTTAGCCGGTGCTTCCAACTCCGCTTCCTTATTATACATTGCTCCTTATACCGGTTGCGCTATGGCCGAATACTTCTTGGATCAGGGCGAGGATGTGCTAATCATTTACGATGACCTGTCCAAGCACGCCGTGGCTTATCGGGAAATTTCTTTATTACTCCGCCGGCCGCCGGGACGGGAAGCTTATCCGGGCGATGTGTTTTATCTTCATTCCAGATTACTGGAAAGAGCTTGCAAGTTGAATACTGATTTCGGGGGCGGTTCCATTACCGCTTTGCCGATTATTGAAACTCAAGCCGGCGATGTGTCCGCTTATATCCCCACCAATGTGATTTCGATTACTGACGGTCAGATTTATCTAGAACCCGATTTATTCTATCAAGGTCAACGTCCGGCGGTTAATGCGGGCCTCTCCGTATCGCGGGTGGGTTCTTCCGCGCAGATCAAAGCCATGAAGAAAGTGGCCGGCAAGATGCGTCTGGAAGCGGCGCAATATCGTGAGCTGGCGGCTTTCGCCCAATTCGGTTCCGATTTGGATGAGGATACCAGAAAGAAATTGGAGAGAGGTAAGAGATTGTATGAAATTTTCAAACAGGATCAATATTTACCGGTACCGGTCGCCAAACAAGTGTTGATTTATTATTGTCTCATCAACGGTTATATTGACGATGTGCCGGTGGAAAAGACCCACGAGTTTGAAGAGGGTTTGATAAAATATGCCGATTTGAATAACCAGGCCTTGACCTTAATTGCCGAGAAAAAAGAATTGACCGAGGAGGTTGAGACTGAGATCAAGAAAGTGGCGGAGGATTATAAAGCGACTTTAGATTATTTAATTAAATAATATATGGCGAAGACCAAGGAAATATCGCGCCGCATTAAATCCGTTTCCAATACCAAGAAGATTACTAAGGCGATGGAAATGGTGGCGGCGGCCAAAATGAGAAAGGCGGTGGAAGCCGTCCTCAAAACTCGCACTTATGCTAATTTAAGCTGGGAGACGATTTTGCATTTGGCTAAAATTTCCGCCGGGCAGAATGAGATTGGCCATCCCTTATTAACCAAGAAAAATGAAGTGAAAAAGGCGGCTTTGATCCTAATCACTTCCAACCGCGGTCTATGCGGCGGTTTTAACGCCGCGATTATGGGTAAGGCCAAAGAATCGCTCAAAAAATATAAGGTTGAGACGGATATCGTTCTAGTGGGTCGTAGAGGCCATGTGCTGGCCCAACAAAAATATAACATCGCTGCCGAATTTCCGAAATCAGACCTGGTGCTATCAGCCGCGGAAACTAATCCGATTGCGCGCATGGTAATTTCCGATTATCTGTCCGGTAAATATGATAAAGTGATGCTCGCCTATACCGATTTTGTCAGCGGCGTCAAACAAATTCCGCGCGTCAAGCAATTATTGCCGGTGGATATTGAAGCGACTGATCAATATTTGGGTGTCGTGGGGAAAGATGAAGCAGTTGGCACCAGCCGAGAATATATTGCCGAGAAAGCCAAAGCCCATTTGCGGCCAGGTGAATTTATATACGAGTATACTTTTGAACCGAGTCCGAAAGAAGTTTTGGACAGAATTGTGCCTCGCCTGATTGAGGTCCAATTGTATCAAGCTTTGCTGGAGTCTAACGCTTCCGAGCATAGCGCCCGGATGACGGCCATGCATCAAGCGACTGAATCGGCTTCGGACATGGTGAGCGAGCTAACTTTGTTTTATAACAAAGCGCGCCAGTCAAGTATTACCGCCGAGATTGCTGAAATCAGCGCCGGCGCCAATGCTTTGGCGTAAAAATAAAAAACTGCTCGTGGTTAAAGCAGTTTAAAATTAAAGGATTGAAATTTTTATTTTTTCACTCGGTTCAGTATTCTTCTCATCTTGCGGTGGTTTTGATAGGCGATAGTCAGAGTAACGACACCGAATATGGTGGTAATCGTTCCAACCAGAATATACATTTCACGATTTTTTTCCGGGGTGAAAAAAAACATTAATATATAGCTTAGGCCGACAAAGCCGAAGAGAGATCCAACCGCACAGAGCCAACGAATGAATTCCTTGGTGGCGGTAATTACCTTTTTTTCTGGCATAATAAATTTTTTAAAATAACCGATTATAATTTAACATAAATATAATTTGTCAATAAAACATATGTCTGACAAGAAAAACATTGGAATAATCAAGCAAGTCATCGGCGTGGTCGTTGACGTCTATTTCGCGGAAAAACTTCCTGAAATTTACCAGGCTTTGGAGGTGGACAATAACGGGTCTCGCTTAGTTTTGGAGGTCTCTCAACACACCGGATCTAATCTGGTTCGGGCTATTGCCATGGGAACTACCGATGGTTTAAAGAGAGGCGATGAGGCCGTTGATTCCGGCTCTCCCATTAGCGTTCCGGTCGGCAAGGAAACCCTCGGTCGGATTTTTAACGTTCTGGGTGAAGTGGTTGATGGCGGCGCTCCGGTTGAAACTGAGAAGAGATACCCGATTCATCGCACCGCTCCCAAGTTTACCGATCAATCAATCCAAACGGAAATTTTAGAAACCGGCATTAAGGTGATTGATTTAATCTGTCCGATCGTGAAGGGCGGCAAAGTGGGTATGTTCGGCGGAGCCGGTGTGGGTAAGACGGTGATCATTCAAGAATTGATTCACAACATCGCTTCCGAACATGGCGGTTATTCCGTTTTCGCCGGTGTCGGCGAGAGAACCCGGGAAGGCAATGACTTATATCATGAGTTTAAAGATAGCGGCGTGCTTGACAAAGTGGCTATGGTTTTCGGCCAGATGAATGAACCGCCGGGATCACGCGCCCGCGTGGCTTTGTCCGGACTCTCCATCGCGGAATATTTTCGGGATGAACAAAATCAAGATGTGTTATTCTTTGTGGATAATATTTTTCGTTTTACTCAAGCCGGTTCGGAAGTATCCGCTCTATTAGGCCGGATGCCTTCCGCCGTGGGTTATCAGCCAACCTTAGCTACGGAAATGGGTGAACTGCAAGAGCGCATTACTTCCACTAAAAACGGTTCTATTACTTCCATTCAAGCGGTTTATGTGCCGGCCGATGATTTAACCGATCCGGCTCCGGCGACTACTTTTACCCACTTAGACTCCACCGTGGTGTTGTCTCGTTCACTTTCAGAGTTAGGTATTTATCCGGCGGTTGACCCCTTGGACTCTTCCTCTATCATTTTAGATCCGAAAGTCGTCGGTCAGGAACATTATGAAGTAGCTCGCGGTGTCCAAAAGATCTTACAGCGTTATCGTGATTTACAAGATATCATCGCTATTTTAGGCATGGAAGAATTATCTAATGAAGATAAGTTGATTGTGTCTCGGGCCCGTAAGGTGCAGAGATTTTTGTCCCAACCTTGCTTTGTGGCCGAAACTTTTACCGGTCATCCGGGTAAATATGTGAAGTTGGTCGATACTATTAGAAGTTTCAGGGAAATTTTAGATGGGAAGCACGACGACAAAGGCGAGGGCGACTTCTATATGAAAGGCAGCATTGATGACGTCATGGCAAGCATTAAATAGTTTTTATTAAATATGGCAAGTGACAAAAAAACAATTAAATTTGAAATCGTAACGCCGGAGCGCATCGTTTTAAAAGAAGAGGCTCTCCAGGTGACCATTCCGACCCAGTCGGGTGAAATTACTATTTTACCGGATCATATTCCGCTGGTTTCCATTTTGAGTCCGGGCGTGATTGAGCTGAAAAAATCGACCGGTGAGAATGAAGTGATTTCAGTTTCCGGCGGCTTTGTGGAAGTGCTCAAAAATAAAATTGTGATTTTGGCGGATACGGCGGAATTGGCCGTGGAGTTAGATGAAAAGAGAATTGAAGAAGCCCGGCAGAAGGCGGAAGAGATGAAGAAATGGAAAGATATTGATGCCATCCAATTTGCGGAAATCAGCGGTCTGATTGAAAAACAATTAGCTCGCTCCAAGGCCGTGAAGCGCTGGCGGAATTTGAGGAATATTAAATAACGTTCTGGTTGTTAGTATATTGTGTAATTTAAACCATTATTTTTATGGAAAACACTATTGAAGCTCCGACCCCGGAGAAAATTAAAATCCAAGCTGTTAACTTGTTAGAGAAATTAAAACAAGGAGTTAATTTCGCCGAAGTCATGAAGAGCTTGCCGGAAGAAGCTTATGCTCACAAAGGAAAATGCGCTTGTTGCTCTGATGGTCGTTTTGAACCGGAAGATAATAAGATGGAAAAAGCTGGTTTGGCCGGTCAAGGAATTTTATTATTATTTTCCCTTGATGAACTAAAAACTTTTGTGGAGACCATGAGAAATAATCCGGACAAGCCAGAGGCCATTGCCAGCCACGTTGCTTGCGGGGCGGCCGGTTTAGTTCTCAAGGAGTTACAGGCGAGACTAGCCAAAAAAGAATCAATTGAATCTATTTTGGTTTGGTTGGGAATTAATAATTTACCGGAAACGGCTGATGAACTGGGTAAAATATTTACCAAACGTTTGGCGGAGGAAGTCGGCAGCGATTATTATCACATGGAGATGCAAGAATCCCATGATCATAACGAATCCGGTATTATTGTCAGCTCCATTGATTTTGATGAACGCTTTATCAAGGTTCCCGGTCAACAGTTTTTTAATTCATCCAGCGCCCAATTTGGCGTCAGTGACGAATATCTAAAAACTGAGTTGACTAAGCTGACGGAAATTGCTTTCCATCATGGTAAGATGGGAATGGAATCAGCCAAGTATAATCCGGCCGATAATTTCTATCTGCTAATTATCAGCGACAAGTCTCAAGCTGATCGTTTGCAAAGAATCGCCAGCGAGGTCTCCTTTAATCCGGATTTTTCGGGAAAGATTAGGGTCAAAATTTTCGTCAAGAAGTAATTCTAAAATTAATTGCTTGTTTTAAAAACCTGCTCAAACAGCGGGTTTTTTGCTAATCTTCGACTATTCTCAGTTGTCAGGAAATTCCGGACAACTGCTATTGTTGATAAGTTTTATAATTTGGATGAAATCTTGAATAAATATCACTACTGTCCGGTTAAAATCCAAAAACTGCCAAATAATGACTGGCCAAACCATAAACCCGGCTCAAACTACCAAAAACTCAGTTGCGGATCCTCTATCTTTTTAAATCTCAAAATAGTATTAACGCCCAAAGATAATAAATCAATCAAGTCTCGCCTCATCAATAATACCTCCCTAATCATTCTGGTCAATTCCAAGAGTGATTTTTTGAATTTAGTCTGGAATTTAATATAAGCCAACAATAAATAGTAAATCATAGCTACCCAAATTTGCGTCATGACGGCATTTTCCGAAGTGCCCAAGAATGTTTTGATT
>MNUV01000056.1 GCA_001871235.1 Candidatus Falkowbacteria bacterium CG1_02_41_21 | reverse complement strand
CAGTTTGTCCAAGTCTTTTTACACTGCGAACATTGTTTTCTTTTGCCGCCGAATTTATATATTTTCGCCTGGCAGCAAGGCGATTTCTCGTGTAATTTATTCATACACGAGAATTATCCCTGAAAACACCAAAATTTACTATAACATTAGCCAATATTTTAAATATTTTTCAACATAATTAATTCACACATCCCTCATATAATTATTTTTGCCAATAATAGCGCCAATGTTTTTCCCAGATTAAACGCTGGACATGGAGATACATTTTTTCTGCCTTAATTTTAGTCCGAGAAGTGGTCTGATTATGCAAAGACCGGATTGATCTGATAAATTCATTGAGGCCGCGCTCAATTTCATCCGGGCTCCAGGCACGCGGACCGAAATTATCAGAAAAATCACGACCGCTGGCCCACCAAAAAGTGCAGCTGGCCAAGCCCCGGACTAAATGCCAACGAGACCAATTATAATTTACATCTTTATAGTTTTTATGACTGATGGCTTGAGCTAAATCGGCCAAATCCCAAATAGCAGCCTGAATTTTATTGCCCTTCTTCTGCCACAGAGCATAAGGCTCTTGATTTTTTAATTCTCTCTGGGTTGACTCCCAATTACCGTTCAATAATTTTACCTTGATAATCTTTTTTCTCTCGGCTATAAAATCACTGATGAGTTGAGTGGTAAAAAAATTTCTTTTTAAAAGTTTTTCCAATTCTCCCGTCGGGTCCTCATGGCGCAAACCATAAAGCTCGCCGTCGGTAGCGGTGATAACCGTTTTATCTTTAGCAAAAAACTTGGCTAAATTATCCGGCACGTAAGTCCCGCTGAAATGACGCCCGCGAAAGACCACCTTCAAACCGCTATTGGTATCCAGATAAACATCATTAAAATTAACCTGGCCTAATTTACCGTTAAATAATATTTCATCGACAATAATCCATTTATAGCCCATCTTTTTGACGATTTTAGCCACTGGGGGGCTATAAGCCATTTCCGGAAAAAAGAAACCATTGGGTTTGAAATTAGTCCCAAAATGTTTTTTTAAAATGACCTCATTCTCTTTAATTTGGCGAGCGACTTCAGTCTCATCCACTAAAGGCAAAAGGGCGTGATAAGCGGCTGTCCCGGTAATTTCCAATTGCTGGCTCTCAATTAATTTTTTTAGTCTCTTGATAAAATCAAAATAACCTAATTCTTCCAGACGTAGAATTAAGCAGCCGCTGATATTGAGAGTAAATTTGATCTGAGGATGCTCTTCCAGCGCTCGCACCAAGCGTGCATAACTTTTATCAATCGCTTCTTGAATATGATAAGCATCGGTGTTGGCCGGTTGGTATAAGTGCAAAAAATTAATCCACAAATTGTCAGTTTGATGCTTCATAATTATTCTTTGGTTTTTAATTTCATGGCCTTGCGGTATAATTTAATATACTTCTTGGCCGGGATTTCCCAACTATTGGATTCTTGCATCGTTTTTTGGATTAATCTTTTCCAAGAATCCACGTGACGATAATTTTCCATGCCTCGGATAATTGCCGAATAAAAAGAAAAATCATCCTCGCCCTTAAAAGTAAATCCACTGCCCGATCCGGTGCTCGGATTATAGTTACTAACCGTATCAAAAAGACCGCCGACCTCACGCACTATCGGGATACAGCCATAACGCATGGCGATTAATTGATTAATGCCGCAGGGCTCGTGGACTGAAGGTAATAGAAGAAAATCTGAACCGGCATAAACCAGGGTTTCATATTTTTGATTCTCTTCATGGGATGGAATCACCACTATTTTTTTCGGATGTTTCCGGGCTATTTTCAAAAGCCCTCTAATGTATTTTTTATCACCCGAACCAATCACTATGAATTGAGCCTCCAACCGCAGAAGCTGGGGTAAAAGATGGACAATTTGCTCAAAGCCTTTTTGAAAAGTAACGCGTGAAGTGGCACATAATAGAGGAATTTCCGCATCAACCGGCAACCCAAACTTTTTTTGCAAACCCTTCTTGTTATCCGTCTTGCCGCTGATTTTGGCATAATTATAATTCCGCCATAAAGAAGTATCATTTTCGGGGTTGTAAGCATTATAGTCGATGCCATTAATAATCCCGAACAAACGATCGGCCCGATTCTTTAAAATGCGCTGCAAGTCCTGACCAAAATGTTTGGTTATAATCTCATCGCGATATTGTTCGCTCACGGTATTAATAATATCGGCGAACAAAATGGCCCGTTTGGCAAAATTAATATTTTCAATGCTCGGATCATCCAAATGAGGAATCCGACGACGGCCATAATCCCGATCTGCCAGAGGAGTCTCCCACCAATTATGGCCAAACTGGAAAACCAGGTTATGAATGGTAAAAATGGTCTTGGCCTTTTTTAAAGTTTTAGAATAACGAAAATCATTTTTAAGATAAAAGGGAATGAGTCCGGTTTGCCAATCATGGCAATGAATGATGTCCGCCTTGAATTTCAGGAGCGACAATAATTTTAAAGCGGCCACATCAAAAATCAGAAAACGGGCATTTTCATGCGAGGAACCATAAAGTTTTTTCTTCTGAGAAAAATATTTTTTGTTTTCAATAAAATAAATCGGCAAGTCTTCCATCAGATATCCTTTCCAATAAGCCACTTCCACGTGATCAACAGAGTTCAAATAAATCTTCACATTCTTAAACACCGGCTTTAAATCATACTTCTTAATATCAATAACCTTCTCATAAAAAGGGGTGATAATCATCACTTCATGGTCCAAACGATTTTGTGCCTTAGGCAAACTCCGGCTCACGTCACCCAGCCCTCCGGTTTTAGAAAAGGGGGCGACTTCAGAGACAATATGAACAATTTTTATTTTATTGGCCATAATTTTTGATAGCACTCAGACAAATGGCTAAAGCCAAAGCATCGGCCGCATCATCAGGTTTAGGAATTTCTTTTAAATTTAGAAGCAACCTAACCATTTTTTGGACTTGTAATTTCCCGGCCTGGCCATAAGCGGCCACGGCTTGCTTAACTTGAGTCGGCTTAAATTCATTAATCGAAATTTTTTTATTCTTGAGCGCCAGTAAAATCACGCCTCGAGCTTGGCCCACAATCAAAGCGGTCTTCACATTCTTACTGAAAAAAAGTTCTTCAATTGCCGCCGCCTGAGGTTGATATTCATCTATAATCTCATTGAGCTGAGTATAAAGAGAGGCTAACCTGCCGGGCAAATTGCTCGCCTTGGGAGTTTGAATGGAACCGTGGGCCAGATGAAAAACATTCCCCTGAGGGTTTTTTTCAATTAAGCCCCAACCGGTATCGGCAATTCCCGGGTCAATGCCCAAAATTATCATATGATATTGGTATAATAGTCACTGACGTCTTCATTGTCTTCCAAGTCTTCCATAATCTTCTCCAGAGTATTTTTTTCGCCGGCTTTTAATTCTTGTTTCTCTTTGGCCACGTATTCAATTTCAGCTGATTCAGCCTTTAGTCCCTTAGATTCTAAAAAGGCAACGATATTTTGCAATTTATCTATCTTAGTATAAATAGTTACGCCTTCAACTTCCTTTAACAAATCATCAACCCCGGCGTCAATCAATTCTAATTCCAAGTCAGCAAAATTGATCTTTTTGGCGCTCAGTTCGCTATTTTTTATGATAATCACGCCTTTTTGCTCAAAATTCCACAAAACATTGCCAAAAGCCCCGCCATTCTTGGTAAAAATATGACGGACATTGCCGGCGCTACGATTTTTATTGTCGGTGACGCATTTGATCACAAACTGAGAATTACCGGGGCCGATGGCTTCATAATATAATTCTTCAATCTGTTCTCCGCCCAATTCACCGGTGCCCTTTTTTATGGCTCTTTCAATATTATCTTTAGGCATGGAAGCGGCCCGAGCCTTCTCCACTGCCGTCCTTAAAGACGGGTTGGCATTCAAATCCCCGCCCCGTTTAGCGGCCATAGTAATTAAATTAGCCAGCTTGGTAAAAACAGCGCCACGCTTGGCGTCCACAATTTCTTTTTGCCGATGAGTTGTCGCCCATTTTGAGTGTCCGGACATATGGCCTGATATGATTAATGAATATATAATAATTACTTTAATATTATAATAAATTGCTAAAAAAATCAATCTAAATTATAATTAAAGGAGACCCATTAATTTAACAATTCCTATGAAATTAATCAACCTCAATCAAGCGGTCTATAATGCTCTGCAGTTTTTTGGCAAAACCAAAGCGCCTCAAGCTAATTGGCAAAAGGTAAACTTCCCCTTGGTTGGCGGCAGTGGCAATGCCTACAATACCGGCACTATTCTTTTCGCGAAGAAGCCGGCCATTTTTGCCGATGAAAGCAATTTTAAAGCGACCTTAAAAAAATATAAGGCTCTTTTAAAAAAGAAAGTTATTAAAGAAGCCATTATTATTTCCGCTTCCGGTGAAAAAGATTCCATTTGGGAATTAGAATTGGCCAAAAAAAATAAGCTAAAAACTATTCTCTTGACTTGCTCGCCTGAATCTTCGGCCGCCAAAATTGCCGATAAAGTCTATGCTTACCGCAAATTAAGCGAACCCTATACTTATAACACCTCTACCTATCTGGGAATGGTTCTGTCTTTGACCAAGGAAAAACCGGAAAAAATCTTAAGTTTTTTAAAACAAATAAAATTGCCCCGTAATTTCAAAAATTATTCCAGCTATACTTTTGTCCTGCCCGATCAATTTATTGAGACCTGTGATATGTTAAATATCAAAGGTCGAGAATTATTCGGTCCGTATCTTCAGGTTCGCGCCTATTCCGAAGGTCACGCTCGCCATGCTAAATTTGTTCATCAAGATAAAAATGAGTTGGTTATCGGACTGGGAATCAAAAATAAATATTTCGGTGATCCTAAAAACAAACTGGATATCAATATCCCAAAAACCGCTAATTTCGCTCTGATGCTCTGTCTGGGATATTCCATTATCGGCCGAATTCAGGAGTCCAAACCGGCTTATTTTCAAAAAAATATCATTAAATTTTGTAAAGACTACGGCCCTAAAGCTTATGGCTCCGACAAACCGTTTGAGATTATTGTGCCCGGGAATTAATTAGAAAAAAATTACCAAAGAAAAAATCTCGCTTTTATTAAAACGAGATTTTTATTTAGGAACAACCAGAAAGCGCCAACCGAGGTGCCAATCTTTACTTAAAGAATGGAGACGAATAGCCCGACCGCCTTCATGCAGTCCCAAGAAGGGAGCAAACAGAGAATCTTCGGTCCGCTCCCAAACAGAACCGAGGGCGACAATTGAAAACTGTTTCTGTAATTCAGAATGAGCCGCCCCAAAAGCTAAAAGCTCTGATAAAGTGGCAAGACGATAGCCCTTTTTGTTGATTTCCTTAATTGCCTCGTCGCTCTCGACATCACCGGTGAAATAACAAGTGCGGACGGAAACGGTTACTATCTTGCCGACTAATTTGGCCGGCAAAGGAAAATTCTGGGCGTTAACACTGTTATCCAGCCAAGGATATTTTCCGACCGCAATCATTTTTTTGACAGTCTTAGTGTAATCAACTGAAATCTTATACTTAGTTGAATCAACTATCATCTTCAGAGTTTGAGCCGAAACGTCACCGGCCAAAAGATAAAACAAGCAGAGGATACCGATAAATTTCTTCATGATTATAGAAAGGTTTAGATTAATATTCAGTTTTTAAAGAAGCAATATCCCAATTTGCCATATTTTTGTTAAGATGTCAATGCCACATGCAAAAACAATTATTTTTTACCTTGATTCTTAACCTTCTCAATCGCCGCCGCAATCTTTTTCTGGTTGCCCAGATAATAATGTCGGATCGGTTTGAAATTCTTATCAAGTTCATAGACTAGCGGAATGCCAGTGGGAATATTTAGAGCCACAATCTCTTTAGCCGAAACCTTATCTAAATATTTTATTATCGCCCGCAGACTATTGCCGGAAGCGGAAATCAAAATTTTCTTGCCAGTTTTAAGTCCAGGAATAATGGCTTCTTTCCAGAAAGGAATAACGCGTTTAACAACATCCGCCAAGCTCTCAGCCAATGGAATTTTAATATCTTTATAGACCGGATTAGAATAAATATCTTTGTAGGTTGAATTTGATTTATTAATTTTCGGCGGTCTGACACTATAACCCCGGCGCCAAAGCATAAATTGCTTCTCGCCAAATTTGGCTCTAATCTCCGCCTTGTTTAGTCCTTGTAGATTGCCATAATGACGTTCATTCAAGCGCCAATCACTCTTAACCGGAATCCTTTTATGTTTCATCCCAATCAAAATTATCTTAGTAGTATCTTCGGCTCGCTTCAATTCTGATTGAAAAACCTCATCAAAAGAATATTTTGATTTTTTTAAAGTAACGGCGGCCAGGGCCGATTCTTCTTTTCCGAGCGGGCTCAAAGCAATGTCGGCCCAACCGGTAAATCGAGACGGATCGTTCCAGGCGCTCTGACCATGCCGAATAAATACTATTTTAAGCATATTTTTATTTAATATCTTAGGCACTTTATAAATATACCATTTTTACCTAAAATTGACTATCAACCCTTAAAAATGATACCATGGTAATCATATCATGCCGCTCATGAACCAAAAACAAAGAGCCAAAACTGCCTTGATTGAAGTCTTGATACCACTGCTAAAGTCCCTAATTTTTGTCAAAAAAGTAGCCAGCGCTTTTTTTATTTTTGTCATATTTAAACCACTGGCTTTTATCTCCAAATCACTCTTTTATAAACCGCTGGTAAAATTATATGGTTATTATATTCTCCTACTCAAGAGAGCCAGAGAAATCAATCTCAGAAATAATTCCAAATTTTTTCTAATCAAAAAATTTCTCGCTCCGATTATCATTATCGTCATAGCGCTGGCAACAATCAGTTTTAATTTAATCAATCAACAAAATTTTGGCAACCGCACTGACAAGATGTATAAAGCCGTGGCTTCAAACTTAGCCCAAAATGAATTTGATACTGCCGCTCCGGAAGAATTAATTATGGAAAGCGCCGGGACAGAAGCCACGTGCACCACCACCCTAGCTCAATATATTGCCAGCGATGCCATAGCGCCGGAGAAAAAGATTACGACCAACACCGTTCCGGTTAATGATGACCGCACGGCCAGTTGTTTGACTCAGAGCGGAGAAGCGATTATCAAACCAGGGGCCATTGCCGCTGCCGACGGGCAAACAGAGAGAAACGGTACTATTGAATATGCCGTTAAAACTGGCGACAGCGTTAGTACTATCGCACGTGAATTCGGAATTAGCGTCAACACTATTTTATGGGCCAATGATTTAACCGCCTATAGTTTTATCCGCCAAGGTGATAAATTAACGATATTACCAATCTCCGGCGTTCTTCATAAAGTAGCTTCGGGCGAATCATTGCAAAAAATTGCCGATAAATATAATGTCTCCAAAGATAAAATAGTGTTAGCCAATGGGCTAGAAAGCGATAGCCGTCTAACTATTGGCCAAATGATTATCGTGCCTGACGGTAAAAAAATAGCCAGCGTAGCTACCGCCAGACCTAGGAGCGGTTCTAGCTACCTGCCGACCATTGTTAAAGATTTAATTAAGCCAGGTGCGGCTAAACCAACCGGAAATAAAATGCAATGGCCCACCGTCGGTTATCGTATTACCCAATATTATTCTTGGCGTCATACCGGTTTAGACATCGCCAATAAAATCGGCACTCCGCTTTATGCCGCCGATTCCGGTGTCGTGGAAAAAGCCGGTTGGAACAGCGGCGGTTACGGTTATATGGTTTTAATTAATCATGGAAACGGCATCAAGACTCGTTATGCTCATGCTTCCAAACTTTACGTTAAAGTCGGCGACAAAGTCAGCCGCGGTGAAGCTATCGCCGCCATGGGATCAACCGGCCACTCCACCGGACCACACATCCACTTTGAAGTTATCGTTAACGGTCATTTGATGAATCCGCTTAACTATATAAAATAATTAAATAAAAATATGGGATCTATTCTTTTTGGTTTAGTGTTAGTTGTCGTCGGTACTTTAATCGTCATGAAGACCGAGTGGTTGATGCAAAATTTTGGCCGAGTCAATTGGTTTGAAAGAAACCTAGGAGCCGAAGGCGGCAGTCGTTTGGGCTATAAATTATTGGGCCTCTTAGCGATCTTTGTCGGACTCTTATTTATCACCGGACTGATGGGCGGATTTATGAATTGGGCGCTCTCTCCTCTAACCCGTGTCCGTGGGTAATAGTCATTGACTTTCTCATAGGCGTTGGTTATTATAGGGGAAGTATTGCGCGGGCCCTTAGCTCAGCTGGCTAGAGCATCTGCTTTGCAAGCAGAGGGTCATCGGTTCGAATCCGATAGGGTCCACATTAAGAGATTTGGAGTGTTCTAAGTCTCTTTTTAGTTGTAATATTGGCGAAATTTTTGGGGTTTGAAATCTATAAAAATTAAAAGCAGGTTTTTCTAAAAAAAAATCGAACCTTGAAGCTTAATTTTTATCGGATATTCAGCCTTTTCGTAAAACTTTGGCATATCGCAAATAAAATTAAAAACTTTATCGACATTCTTTTTGACATCGAAATTATCATCTTTACAATTAATTACTCTGGTTTGTTTATCTGCAATTTGAATTTTTACTTTATCCATTTCCGCCTTAAAATCTTCATCATCTAATAGTTCTTTTTTCTTCATATCAATTAATTTGT
>MNUV01000019.1 GCA_001871235.1 Candidatus Falkowbacteria bacterium CG1_02_41_21 | reverse complement strand
CTATCTTATAATCATCAACATATTTGGTGGGGCAATTCTTTAAATGCGCGAATAATTTTCCCTTCGCCTGTTTATAACTCTCAAAACTGCCATGAGATTCAATATGCTCCGGATACAGACCGGTAAAAATCAAAATATCATAATTGATAAAGCGATGGCGAAATTGTTTAATCCCCTCGGAAGTGGTTTCGATAATAGCATACTGGCATTTATTATTAACCATTTGCCGTAAAATTTTCTGCGTAAAAAAGCGGCCGACCATGGTCATTTTCTTGTCATTTAACCATTCTTTCTGGCCATTATTAAACATGGCGGTGGAAGTATAACCAACCTTATATCCGGCCGCTTCTAAGGTTTTGGCAATCAAAAAAACACTGGAGGTTTTTCCGGTCGTACCGGTGACTCCCACCACAATTAAGTTTTCGCTGGGATGATGATAAAGAGCCGCCCCCAACCAATTCAAACCGAAGTGATAAGTGGGCTGAAGGAAAGAAAAAAATCGGCGCGGTAAATATCTTTTAATGAAATGAAATATTTTGTCCATGGTAATAATTATTATTTGGAAAAAAACATACCCTCGTCCTCATCATCAGAAAAGGCTCGCAGGGGCGGTGGGGTTTTGGTCTCAACCGGTTTTTTTGTCTCCTCATCGGTCTTGACTTCGGCCACCAGTTCTTCTTCGGTCTCAACTAATTCAGCCCGATGATCCACTTCCTCGACCTCAACCACCGGAGTCTCTTCTTCAATCTCAGAATCCAAAACTAATGTGCCGTCATCACCCTCATCTTCACCCAAATAGCTACCCGGAGCCGGCGTTGATTTGCGATCATGCAAAGGCAGGCCGCTCGAACCTAAATTATTCAGACGCTCAAACTGTTCTCGGCTGACCATTACTTCCCGCGGTTTGGAACCGTTGGAGGGACCGATTACACCCGCCTCCTCTAAAGCATCTAAAATACTGGCCGCTCGACCATAGCCCACGCGCAACCGCCGTTGCAACAGAGAAGTGGAGGCTCGACCCATATTGATAATTATCTCTTTAGCTTCTTGCAGCAATTCATCTTCATCGCCATGATGGCCATCCAATCCAACACCGGCCAAACCGGCAACTTTTTGCCGATTAGTTATTCCTTCCATATATTCCGCCTCACCGGAGTTTTTCTTGATATATTCGGTAATCCGAAAAATTTCATCATCGCTTAAATAAGCGCCCTGTAAACGCTTCGGTTTAGACATTTCCGCCGCGCTAAATAACATATCGCCCTTACCAAGTAATTTTTCCGCGCCGGAACAATCCAAAATTGTTTTGGAATCAATCGCCGAAGCCACTGAAAAAGCAATGCGGGCCGGAATATTAGCCTTGATTAAGCCCGTAATAACATCCACACTCGGACGTTGCGTGGCTAAGATCAAATGGATGCCGACCGCTCGGGACATTTGGGTCAAACGAATAATGCTGCCTTCAATATCTTTAGCGGCCGTCACCATCAAGTCGGCGAGTTCATCAATGATAAAAATGATATAAGGTATCTTTTCTTTAGCCGTGGCATTATAGCTCTGAATATTTTTTTTGCCGCTCTGATTCAATAAATCATAGCGCCGATCCATTTCATTCAAACACCACTTTAAGGCATTGATAGTTTTATTGACCTCGGTGATAACCGGGGTAAGTAAATGGGGGATGCCGTTATAAGCCGGGAGCTCCACTCGTTTCGGATCAACCATAATAAAACGCAAAGAGTCGGCGCTATTTTGATAAAGTAAACTGGCGATAATGGCATTCAAGCAAACTGACTTACCGGAGTTAGTAGCGCCAGCCACCAATAAGTGAGGAGTTTTAGTCACATCATAGAGCCAATTAGCTCCGGCCACATCTTTACCCAAAGCAATCATCAAATTATTGCTTCTGGTTTTAAAAGCCTTGTCTTCCAAAATCTCTCTCAGCCCCACAATCGCCTTAGTCTTGTTGGGAACTTCAATTCCCACTAAAGCTTTGCCCGGAATCGGAGCTTCAATCCTAATCGGATGAGCGGCTAAAGCCAAGGACAAATCATTGCTTAAAGCGGTAATGCGAGATAACTTAATGCCTTCGGCCGGCTTGAAAGTATATTGGGTCACGGTCGGGCCGACACTGGTTTTATCCATCTCGACCGGAATGCCAAAATTCTCCAAAGTATGTTTAATAACATTCACGTTCCTATCGATATCACCGCCCAAAGCCTGTCCCACTTTGACGCTTAACAAATCCAGAGGCAAATCAATCTTGACGCTTTGGGTCCGCCACACATTTTTCGGCTCAGCCGGATCGGATTTAATCGCTTTTTGTTTAAAGAAAACTCCCGGCTTAGATTTTTTATCTTCTCGCGTCTCGGCCACCGCCTCCTTGGCAACTTGAACCGGAGCAACATCCTGTTCGGCCATAATTTCTTCTTCCACCAGCTCATCTTCGCCGCTCTTTATCCGCCGAGAGAAAAGATGATTAACGACAGAATTGGCGCTGGTAAAAAATTTAGCGAAAATACTTTCCGCCCCGATAATCCGAGACAGAGGAGTGTTTAAAATCAAGACTAAAGAAACGAAAAACAAGGCTAACAAGATAATCAGACTGCCCCAGAAACCTAAAACATTTTGAAAAAATAAAGCTAAATAAAAGCCCACATAACCGCCACCGAGTCCCTCCATAATCGCAGCCTCGGCCCGGACCTCAGAAAAGAAAAAATGGAACAAACTTTGATAAGAGATAAACAAACAAAAGAGACCGAGATAATTAAAAAAATTAATCTGATATTTTTTACCTTGATATAGAAACCAACCCCAAGCCAGAAGAAACAAAGGCCAAGCCCATTTGCCCCAACCAAAAACTAAGGTTAAATTAGAAGATAACCACAGACCAAAACGGCCGGATAAATTGAATAAACCCAGCAGGCTGACCAGCCCCAAGGCGACAATTAAAATAATAACGATGCTGTTTTTAGCTCGACTATCTAAATTGATTTTAGGCAAAGCTATTTTATCCAAGGGATTGCCGCCATTCTTATTATTGTTTTTGGCCATAAAAAATTGAACTTTTTAAACTCACTGCTTCTATTTTACCATCTTTTGATACAATTTAAAATATTGTCTAGCCGCCGATTGCCAAGAAAAGTTCTTTTTCATCGCATTTTGGCGTTTTTTTTGAATAACAACTGGGTTGGAAGAAAAATCTTTTAAAGCTTTACCGATGGTTTTGCTCAAATCAACCGCCGTATAGTTTTTAAAGCTATAACCGACTGAACTATTAACCGTATCTTTCAGCCCGCCGACCGAATGGACAATCGGCAGCGACCCATAACGCATCGCCATCATTTGAGTCAAGCCGCAAGGCTCAAATTGGGAAGGCATTAGAAAAAAATCCGAAGCCGCATACAATTTTTGCGCCAAAGACAAATCTAACTTAAAAAAAACTTTGATGTTCCGCGGATATTTCCGGACGAACTTACTTAGATATTTTTTATATTTACTATCTCCATCTCCTAAAAATATAAATTGAGCATCATATTTGATTATCAGGTTGTCAAATAAACTGTCAGAGAATAATTCAATTCCTTTTTGCCAACTCAAACGAGCAACAAAAGCTAAGAGAGGTTTTTGCTTATCAACCGCTAAACCCAATTCAGCCTGTAAAGCTAATTTATTTTTAGTCTTGCCGACCAAATTTTTAACCGAATAATTATATTTAATATTAGAATCATTTTTGGGATTAAAAAGATCCGTGTCAATCCCATTTAAAATTCCAACTAAATTCTGACGACGCTTTAATAAAATTTTTTCCAGTCGAACTCCATACTTTTTAGTCAAAATTTCTCGGGCATAAGTCGGGCTAACCGTGTTGATATAATCGGCCCGGCGAATACCCTCAATCATGGGGTTTAAATTATTTTTTTTGTCATAGCCCTGATTGGCCAGATTGTGAATGGTATAGAGAACTTTAGTCCCGGCAAAAACGGCCGGATAGTCTTCTTTAAATTCCGGCAAAAAACAGGTTGCCAAAGCCGCAGGCCAATCGTGCAAATGAAGAATGTCGGGAATAAAATCTAGGGCCGTGATTAAGGTCAAAGAAGCCTTGGCCCACAAGGAAAAATGCTTTAAAGCGTCAATTTTGGCATAAACTTCCAAGTCTCTAAATAAAGGATGTTTAATCAAATAAACCGGAATCTTGGTACCGGGGAGAGTCGTCAAATAAACATCAAAAACTATAGATTTCTTGGCTATGGACATCCTTAAACCTTTGAGTAATAATTTAGCTGGAGTTTTGATGGAGCCGTAATAAGGCAAGGCCAGACGAATATCTATGCCGGCTTTGTGAAGCGCTTTAGGCAGAGATCCGGCCACGTCGCCCAAACCGCCGACCTTAGCCAAAGGAGCCGCTTCAGCACTCAACCAAAAAACTTTCAGTGGTTTATTCAACATTCATTTCAAAATTAAATGCCACAACCTAAAATAATTGTGGCATTTCATTAAAACAGAAAATTAATTATCAAGTAATGGGATCCACATCATATTGAACATCAAAATGCTCATCCGGATTAGTCGCCGGCAAAACCATCTTATAAATCACAAAGTAAGTTATGGCCCAAGATATTAAAACTATAACTAATCCGATAATCGCATTTTTCATCCGAGACTGAGCCTTAGTTACCTGTTCTTCATTGCCACCAGCCGTCATCCATTGATAACCGCTCATTATCAAAAGTCCTAAAAAAAGAACTCCCAATATCCCTAAAGAAAAATTAATAATCCGCACGATGATAGTAATCAGATTGGTGGGAGCTTGAGCATCTTGACCGTATTCAACCCCAATTTCATTCATGCCGACTTGATTATTCCAGGCACCGCCAGCGGATGGCGGTGTTTGAGCCTGAACCTTAGTCAGGGCTAAAATAGCCAAGAACATAAAGCTCAAAACCAAGATGGCCAATATTTGTTTTTTGTTAATTTTCATATCCTCGTTATATTATGTTATAATCAAATTGATTACTTCTATTATACACGATAATAAATGGAAAAACAACCAATAACATGAGTTTATCCCAAAAAGTCGCCCAAAATACCTCCATTCAAATCTTCGGAAAAATAATCTCCACTATTTTAGGGCTTTTATCTTTGGCTATAATAACCCGCTATTTAGGCGCGGCCGGATTCGGTGAATATACTATCATCGTAACCTTTATTTCCTTTTTTGCCATTATTGCCGACCTCGGACTAACCCTGGTTACCGTTCAAATGATTAGCGACCCGAGCGCCAATGAAGGCAAAATATTAAATAATCTACTGGCCCTAAGGCTTCTTTCGGCGTTAATCTTTCTGGGGTTGGGGCCGGTCATAGTGCTCTTTTTTCCTTATGGCGCCAGCATCAAAATCGGAGTTTTAATTACCGCCCTCTCTTTTCTCTTTGTCGCCCTCAACCAAATCATGACTGGAATATTCCAGAAAAGATTAACCATGAATAAATCGGTTTGGGCGGACATCATTAGTAGAGTAGTACTTCTGATCGGAATTGTGTTAATCGCCTACTTTAAAAGCGGCCTAATGGCTATTCTCTGGGTGAGCACCTTATCGTCAGCCATCAGTTTTGGCATTCAATTTTATTTTTCTCGCCAGTTTATTTCTCTAAAATTAGAATTTAACCGAAAAATTTGGTCCGATATTATCCACCGATCGTGGCCTCTGGCCATCACTATCGCTTTCAATTTAATTTATCTGAAAGCCGATACTCTAATTTTGTCGTTAATTAAAAGCCCCACCGAAGTCGGCATTTATGGCTCGGTTTATAAAATAATTGATGTTTTGGTAACTGTTCCTTTTATGTTTGCCGGCGTAGTCTTGCCAATTCTAACGGCCGATTGGCTTAAAAAAAATACTGTCCGTTTTCAAAATGTTTGGCAGAGATCTCTGGACTTTATGATTATTTTGGCTCTCCCGCTGATTGTCGGGACACAATTTGTAGCTAAAGATGTTATGGTTTTGATTGCCGGCCCAGAATTTATCGCCGCCGGACCAATCTTACAAATATTAATTTTAGCCGCCGCTATTATTTTTATCAGTTGTATTTTCTCTCACATTATTATTGCCATCAATAAACAAAAGAAAATCATCGGAGCTTATATTTTTACTAGTATCACGGCCTTAGCCGGTTATTTAATCTTCATCCCCAAATATTCCTATCTGGGGGCGGCTTGGACCACTATTTATAGCGAATTAGCAATATTGCTTTTTGCGGCGTATTACGCTAAGAGATATACCAATGTTTCCCTTAATCTAAAAATCACTGGGAAAGCGCTCTTGGCCGCAATTATTATGGGCGGAGTCTTATGCCTTCTGCCGGATAATTTCTCGGCTACTAAATTGGGTCTTTTTATCACCATCATCATCGCCATCGCAACCTATACTCTGGCTCTGTTGGTTCTTAAGGCCATTAACCGAGCCGATTTAAAATTATTCTTACCGAATAAACCCAGCTCGACAGTTTTAGAAATAAATGATAAATAAAATATGAACGACATTGAAATCATAGCCGACACTAAAGATTATCTGGTAATTAATAAGCCGGCCGGGCTTTTGGTGCACGGCGCCCCTCACATTAAAGAAACCACTTTGGTTGATTGGTTGCTGGAAAAATATCCGGAAATCGGACAAGTCGGAGAAGATTTAGATCGGCCCGGTATCATGCACCGCCTGGATAAAGACGTGAGTGGGCTGATGGTTATTGCTAAAAATCATGCCAGTTATGAGAGTCTTAAAGACCAATTCAAAAACCGGACCATTACCAAAGAATATACGGCCCTGGTTTACGGCCAGGTATTAAAAGATGAGGATGAAATTGATTTCCCAATCAAACGATCAACTAAGGGCTTCAAAATGGCGGCCGTCCCGCAAAACTTCGACGAAGAAAACGACGAGGCTAAAGTGCGCCAAGCCGCCACCACTTTTTCAGTGATTAAAAGATTCATTAACTTCACTTTGCTAAAAGTAATCATCAAAACCGGTCGGACGCACCAAATCCGAGTTCATCTTCATGCCTACGGTTATCCGCTGGTCGGCGACAGCCTTTATAACAATAAACGATCCAAAATAAAAAATAAAAAATATAATTTAGGCCGAGTCTTTTTAGCTTCCACCCATTTGGAATTTAAAGATCTAAACGGGAAGAAACAAAGCTTTTCCGTCGGTTTGCCGGAAGATTTAATTCAATTTTTAGCTCAAATTAAATAAGTTGAATCATATTTTAATCTTTGCTATAATCTAATAACATTATAAAAATAATAAAATAATTACTGCCTTGGCCAATATTATTTGGCGGTGGTAATCCTAAAAACTATGAGAAAAAATGCTTTCTTTTTGGCATTAGTTCTGACTATTGCCTTCACCTTGTCAGGTTGCAGTACCAACCTTAACGCCGTTTTTCAAAAAAAACTTAGCCCGGATGAAGCTAAGCTCAAAGCTGAAACCTATATTAACGCCAATTTAATGGCTAATGGCAGTAAAGCTACTATTGATAAAGTAGTGGAAGAAAATGGACTTTATAAAATGTCAGTTAATGTTGGCAGCGGCCAAATTATTGATTCTTACATGACCAAAGACGGCTCAAAATTATTTCCCCAGGCTTTAGAAATGAAAACAGCCGAGACTGCTTCCACCGATACTGCCGGAGTCAAGACTGCCGCCCCGACTGAAGTGCCAAAAACTGCCAAACCGACTGTTGAGCTTTTTGTGATGAGCCATTGCCCTTACGGCACTCAGATTGAAAAAGGTATTCTACCGGTCATAGAAGCTTTAGGCGACAAGATTAATTTTGCCATTAAATTCTGTGACTATGCCATGCATGGCGAAAAAGAATTGAAAGAAGAATTAAATCAATATTGCATCAACAAAGAACAAAGCGCTAAATATTTAACTTACTTGAAATGTTTCTTAGGTGCCGGCGACGGTGCCGCTTGTTTGACTCAAACTAAAATTGATACCGCTAAGTTAAATACTTGCGTTGATAAAACTGACAAACAATTTAAAGTAACCGAAAACTTTGCCAACAACGTCGGCTTTAAAGGCAGCTACCCGGCCTTTGATGTCTTCAAAGATGATAACGCTAAATACAATGTCGGCGGATCTCCAACTTTGATTATCAACGGTACCGAATCTTCTAGCGCCCGCGACCCTCAAAGCTTGATGAACTCCATCTGCGCCGGTTTTGCCACTGCCCCAGAGGAATGTGCCAAAGCTATGGACACTGCCTCTCCGGCAGCCGGATTTGGGACAGGAACCGAAGCTGCCTCCGGAGCAGCCGCCGCTGATTGCGCCACCACTTAATTTTCAATCGAATCAGATATAAAATAGGCCAGCACTAACAAGTGCTGGCTTTTTTAACCCTGTATCGTTCCTTAAAACCTTGTTTGATTGTATAATTGGAGTTGTTATGATTGAGACCATACAAACATCCAAATATACAATCAAACAAATCTTCGAAGAAAACTGGGCTTCCTTTGGCGCTAAACATAAAGGATTAATCAGGCCGGTTGTTCTGGAAAACGTTCAGAAGGTAATGTCTTGCGGGGATAAGAACATTTTAGGATATAATACCTATGTTTGTCCA
>MNUV01000015.1:2954-8830 GCA_001871235.1 Candidatus Falkowbacteria bacterium CG1_02_41_21 | reverse complement strand
CAAAAAATCACTCTTGGAATTGACCAGAATGATTAGGGAGGTATTATTGATGAGGCGAGACTTGATTGATTTATTATCTTTGGGCGTTAATACTATTTTGAGATTTAAAAAGATAGAGGATCCGCAACTGAGTTTTTGGTAGTTTGAGCCGGGTTTATGGTTTGGCCGGTCATTATTTGGCAGTTTTTGGATTTTAACCGGACAGTAGTGGATATTTCTTCAAATTTACCCCTAAATCTTTAGGCCCAAAAGCCAGTGGCAATAATTCACTGATTTTAGCCTTCATAATCTTAGTTTTTTTGGTGTTAGCCATAATAATCTCAATGTCTTCTCCGGCGAGTTGGGAAAACTCATAAATCATTTGCCGGCAAGAGCAGCAAGGAGCGGAGATGTCTTTGGTGTCGGCTTTGGCCGCCTTGGTGATAATGGCAATTTTTTTGAAATGGCGATACCCCAAAGCGTTGGCCCGCAATAAAGCGGAGCGCTCCGCACAAATAGAAGAGCCATAGGCGGCGTTTTCCACATTGGCGCCGCCGATAATCTTATTATCAGCGGTCAAAATAGCAGCCCCGACATGAAAATGAGAATAGGGGTTATAGGCTCGGGTAAGCATCTTCTCCGCTTCCGCCAATAAGTCTTTTTCAATCTGGGACAAACTGGGATATTTAACTTTTTTCATAAAAATAGAGATTAATGATTAGACCAATATCATACCATAATTTTAGCTCAAACAAAAAAGGCGGATAAACCCGTCTTTCTTTATTTCAATCGGACATGAATATTATTATTTTTTAACCAACGGCAGGGAGAAATAAAAGGTACTGCCCTTACCGACGGCACTGTTGACCCCCACTCTTCCCTTATATGATTCAACTATCAAGCGACAAATATAAAGACCTAGGCCGATACCCTCTTGCGTCCGAGCCAAAGAATTCTCCAACTGGCTGAACTTGGAAAACATCCGACCGATTTTGTCAGGAGCAATCCCGATGCCTTGATCAGTAACTTCAACCTTCACTTCCGTCGCGCTTAAAATTGTTTTAATAATAATGGTCTGATCCGGAGTGCCATATTTGACGGCATTATCCACAAAATTATTCAAAACTTCTAAAATCTTATCGGGATCGGCGCTAACCCAGGCTTCTTTTCTTTCGGTAATGGCAAAATTAATCTGACTCTTCCGCGGTTCCGCCAAAGATTTCAAAGATGAGATATGATCTTTTATCAGTGCTAATAAATCAAAAGTTTCATTTTTAATGACATTATGTTTATTCTCAAATCGAGTAGCGGTCAAAATTTGATCCACAATCTTTTTCAAACGCTCCGCCTCGCCAAAAAGCAAATCAATTTCTTTGCCGATTTCTTGATCCCCTAAAGTTTTGGACTTGGTTTTCAAAATTTCACTCACCACCAAGATGGAAGTCAGAGGGGTCTTAAGTTCATGAGCGGCGATGTTTAAAAAATCATCTTTAGCCTGGTCCAGGCTGTGCAGCTGATCAATCGTTTCTTTAAAACGCTTAATTTCCGACAAATCAATCAAAATTCCCAAAACTCCGGAAACTTTATGATCGTCGTCTATAATCGGGGTGGAATAAAGAGCCACCGGAAATTTAGTTCCGTCCTTTTTTAAGCCGACATATTCACTGATCATCGTATTTTTTTTCTCAATTAAATTGGCTCGCTCCGACATAATTCTAGCCTTTTGCGACTTATCAAAAATATCTAGATAACCCATTTTTTTAAAATCATCCAAATCCCTATAACCGAAAAGCTTGACCCCAAAATCATTAACGAATAAAATATTGCCGGTGGCATTATTGGCATAGCTAAAAACCGCTTGCGGCAACAAGCTTAAAAGACTGTCCCAATGCCGATAAGTCGCCTGCAAAGCTTTTTCCGTCGCTCTCAATTCGCTCAGCAAGTACGGATTGCTCTTTTTCGAAATAAAAATAAGGGCCGAGGGCAGATTGGAAAAGGAAAAAAGCACAATTAAAAAATAGGACTGAGGGGGATAAGAATATTCCAGAACAAATCGAATCACCACCGCAAAATAAAGTAAAAATAATAAAACCGAAATTATTTTACGCGGAATTTTCAGCGAAAAAAAATGAATAATGTTTCTCATGAATATAAAAATTATTTAGTCGTATTTAAAACCGATTCGACTTTGCCCAATAATTCAGCAACGCTGAATGGTTTTTCCAAAAGACCCTTGACCACGCTAATCCGATTAAAATTGTCATTGGATTGTTGAAAAACCTCGGAACTTATCGGCAGGGCGGAAATTAAAATCACCGGAATATATTTTAATTTCTCATCGCTCGCCATGGTTTTGCATAAATCAACTCCGCTGATTCCGGGCATCATAAAATCCAGCAGGACCAAATTATACTTATTTTTTTTCATTTCCTCCAGACCTTCTTTGGCACCCAAGCAAACCATCACTTCGTAAGAAGCATTTAAACCTAAAGCGGCCTTGATAGTTATTCCGATACTGGTATCATTATCAATCACCAAAATCTTCATAAAATTTTACTTATTATTTTTAGCTCCGGCTTTCAGCAACAGTTCTTCAATCAAATCATAGTGATTATTATGAGCAATCGTCAAAGCGCTGGAGTGATATTCATTTTCCGCATTGACATCGGCTCCCTTTTCAATCAAAAATTTAACCACTTCTAAATATCCGCCTTGAACGGCATTGATTAAAGCCGTGGTGCCATTAGTGGATTTAAAATTAACATCGGCTCCGGATTCCACTAATAATTTTACGGTTTCCAAGTGATTATTGCGAGCGGCCGTCATCAGCGCCGTCAAACCATTTTTACTGCGACCGTTAACATCCACGCCATTTTTAATCAGCAGCCCCACAATATCGCTATGCCCGTTCTGAGCGGCGAAAACTAAAGCTCGCTGCGAGGCGAAAACGGAAGAAAAATCACCTGGACGGCTCAATTCATTTAGAATTACACCGGCGGCGATCAGCATCTTGACGATATCCAGTTTACCGTTGAAAGCCACAAAAATCAAAGCATTGGAACCATTATTATCTTTTAAATTAACATTAGCCTTATTCTTAATCAATAAATCAACAATATCAATTTGACCGAAACGAGCCGCCAGCATCAAAGCCGTAGTCCCATCTTGATTGCGATCATTAACATCAGCGCCATTCTTGATTAAATCGGCCACCAATTCAATATCGCCCCTTTTAACCGCTTCGTGCAAAGGATAACTGCCGCCATCGCTAATATTCAAATCCTTGATTTCTTCATCTCCCATAGTATTAATAAATTAATTAACTAATTTCTCTTTAACCTTGGCGACAATCTGAGATAGGTCCCAATCACTCTTTACCAAATAATAAAAAGCTTTCTGCGACAAAGCCTCCAGCACTCTTTGCTCATCGCTATAATTCGTTAACATAATGACCAGCATATTTTTGCCCCATTCCGTCGCCCGCAAAGCCTTCAACATGGCTAAGCCATCCATCTTCGGCATATTAATGTCAGCCAAAATTAAATCGGGCAAATGTTGCTCGGCCATCTTTAAACCGTCTTCACCGTTTCCGGCGGTAAAAACTTCAAAATTTTCTTGCTCAAACTCATAACTGATGGCTTTAACTAGTAACACATCGTCTTCAACGATTAGAATTTTTTTTCTCATATATTCTATGTTTAATTATATTAATTAATTTTAAGCGGAATGGAAAAGAAAAATACCGTTCCCTTATTTTCTTCGGACTCAAACCACATTTCACCTCCATGAGCCCTAATCAGTTCTCGCGCGATATATAAACCCAAGCCCGTGCCATTGGGCTCTTGCACGCGAGCGTTGTCGGCCCGAAAGAATTTTTCAAATAAATGGCTCTTCTGAGCGGTGGGGATTCCCATCCCTTCATCAGCCACAGAAATTACCGTAAAACCATGGCCGTCATCGGCCGCAACCTTAATATTGATATTTTTGCCGGCGGAAGTATATTTGCTGGCATTACTGATTAAATTAGATAAGACTTGTCTTATTTTAACATAATCGGCAAAAATTAACAAATTATCGGGTATTTCATTAACAACATTCAAGGATTTAGTCTTAATTAAAGAAATATTTTCCGTCAAAACCTCGTTAATGACATCATTAACTTTAAAATCGGCTTTTTTGATTTCAAACTTCTGTCCGGTTTCAATATGGGAGATGTCCAATAATTCATTGACCAACTTAATCATGCGCTGATTGGAAACTTTAATCTGCTCCAAAAAATCTAATTGCTCTTGATTTAAATTCTGATACTTATTGCGCAATAATAATTCCGAAAACCACCTGATGCCGGTTAAAGGGGTCCGCAATTGATGCGAAGCTAAACCCACAAACTCATCTTTCATGCGTTCAATCATCATTTCTCGAGTGATATCTCTTTCAATGGAAACAAAAAATAAAATTTCGCCATATTCATCCAGCACCGAAGAGATATCCACGGCGACGATATATTTTTCTCCGTTCTTGCGAGTATTTTCAAATTGACCGATAAAAACTTCTTTTTTGGTCTTAATCTTGCCCCACATGGCAGCATAATAATTTTGGTCCATGTGTCCGCCCCATAATTCCCCCGGATTCTTGCCGACCGCTTCATTAAAAGTATACCCGGTATTTTTTTCCGTCGCCTTATTGATATAAAATATGGTTCCCATCGGATCGGTAATGACAATATTATCCGAAGCGCTATCTACGGCCAAGCGGAACTTTTTCGCTTCAATCATTTGGAGCTCTAAATTAATTTTTTCTCGCGCCAAAGAATCAAATAAGTATTCCAACTTTTCCTGGAGAGAGCGATAGACATCTTTAGTTTTGTCCAATTCATCGGCCGAAATTCCCGGAACCGCAGTAGTGCTTTTAGGAGGCATAAAAAACGATTAAAAATTTATATTTTATGCTTAAATTATAGCATTTTTTCTCTTTTGCTGTCAAAACTATAAAACGCCCCCAATCTTAATTGAGGGCGTTTTAAATCTTTAATCTATTCTATTTTAGGGGGTATTTTTCCTTAAATTGGGCTTCGTCGCCATAAGGGACAAAGTCGCCTTCGGTCTGATAACCTTGAGCTTTAAAACCGGGCTTGTCCTGGTGCTTAATCCCACACCAATACTTTTCCGTTCGACCGGCGATTTCCTTCAAATACAGCAAGACACCATTAGCATAACCGCAATACATGCAACCCAATTTTTCCAAAGGATTAAGATACTGCAATTTATTCCGGTCAATAATCTGGATATAAGCCGACCGCTTGACCTTGGCTATCCCATAAATTGAAAAGCAAATTTGATGATAAAGCTCGCCCAAAATATCCAAAGCAATAATCGCCGGCAGGGGCAACCAAACAATCGGGGCGGAGACTAAATGCCACCAAAATCTTTGCGTTTGAAATTTACGATAGTCCATAGCAATAGCTATTCTGGCAATTGACCGCCGACTATCGCCAAGGACCAAAAAAATATTAAATTAATAATGATTATTAACAACCACTCCCGGGTTATTAATTGTCGAACGAACTGAATTTAGCGTCCCGATGTCCGGACTGGTTAAATTAAAAATAAACTTGGCATCGCCCTGGGTCACGTTGGTGCAACCGGCGCTTCGTTGCGAACCGAAATTATCATGCCAATAAGTTCCATGAACCGAATAGGAACCTTTATAATACATTACCCAAGGAACATCGGGCAGATCATAAACATGGGTGGCCAGCGGCGGAGCTCCGGTCATTCTGGTCTTTTTTACTTTTAACCAAACATTATAGGTGCCCCTAATCGTCAGGGTGGCCACATCACCGGTCGCAATATAAGTCGCCATGATGACCTGATCAGATTTATATAAAGTCAAAATCT
>MNUV01000015.1:0-2934 GCA_001871235.1 Candidatus Falkowbacteria bacterium CG1_02_41_21 | reverse complement strand
ATCCAATAATCACCAGCCTTGACCTTCGCCGGTATCACCAAATTTTGCACCGGAGTCGGTTGGGCGATAGCGCTGACAAAACGGGAATTGACATAAGCTCCGGGGTAGCGACCGCCATCAATTTGATACCACAGACTGCCACCGACCTTTTTTATCCCCAAAACTTTAATGACATTATCAGAATAAAAAGTCCCCAATCTTTTGGCGTCATTTTTTGACTCGGACAACACCGGCACATAATTAGCGTTGACCCTGCCCCACCAACCCAAATATTGCCACTCTCTTGAAGTTTCTTGGCCGGCATCATTTAAAATCATTTTACCGACTGGAACAGTCTTCAAATCGGCGTTGGTAGCGCCCAAAGAAAATTGGCGCATCAAAGCAAAAGCGCCGGCAGCGTCAGCCAGGTAGACCAAAGATTTGTCGGCGGGATTAACGTAATAAGCCTTGCCCACATCCTCCACCTTTAAAAGAATTAATCCCTTCAGTCTATCCGGAGTACTACTGGCAATTTTAGCGAAGTTGTCATTAGAAACGCCCAATGATAAATTTTTCATTAGGTTATAAGCATCAGCCGGACCACCTAAATAATAACGATGAAAATCGCCTGGGTAGACATACCAAGCCTCGCCGTGGTTATCAACATCCAACAGAATCTGACCGCTTAAACGGCTGGAAAGATTACTTTCGGGAAAAGCCCAGGCCGGCCCGACCAAAAAAAAGAAAGTAAAGGAAGCGACGAATAGACTAAGCTTTAGCGACTTCATAAATTTTACTTATTATAAGCTAATTTTAGCTGGAATAACCGAAAAGGTCAAATTATATTTAGCAGATTAACTATTTCTTACCCTCCCTCAGAATCAGCTTCCTCGTCCAAATTATTCCCAAAATTAATCCCACAAAACCGACCAGATAACCGGCCAAGACATCAGTCAGATAATGAGCTCCCAAATAAATTCGGCCGGAACCGATTAAAAGAATTATTAGAATAGTAAAACTATAAATCAATCCGGATTTTTTTCCCAAATTTAATTTAACCGCCATAAAAGCCAAATAAGCAAAAAGGGCGACGGCCGCAGTCGCATGACCGCTCGGGAAAGAAAAGCCAGTCTCGATAAAAACTGAATCTGGCGGCCGCAGGCGCGCCCAATATAATTTTCCTAAATAAGCCAGAATAGAAGAGCCGGCGACAATCGAAATAAAAGGAATAATAAATACGAATTTCTTTTTAACCGCCAAAACTATAATGATCAACAACATCGCCGCCACAATGAATTGCCAGCTCCCCCAGAAACTAAAAACTGAAAAAATAGAAGTCAAAAAATTGCTTCTATTTTCAGTTACCCATATAAATAATTGTTGATCAAGACCATTTAACATATTAGTTTGTTTCTAAAAAATCAGAAACTAAATCTCTGTCATGAAATACTAATTTGACCTCGGATCAACTTTTTCAATTTTATTCCATTTATCACGCATATCATTTTCGGCATCTTCAAAGGGATCGCTTTCTTGGGTCGACAAAAAATCTTTAATTAGCTGTATCTGGTCCATTTTTTCACTTATAGCTCCCAAATGTTTTTCATATAAATCTGATTTTTCTTTTTCCGATAAATATTTAATTTTTTCAGGATGGCTCCGAAAACTGGCCAATTCAATCTTTAATTCACCGACTTCCCCCGCCAATTGTTCCTTCAATTTTTCCGGGGGTAAATTTAAAGGATTAATTTCCGCAAAAAATCCCTCGGCCAGCCATTTGATTCTTGTACTTATTCAACCCATCAAATTCTTCCTTCTTCAGACTGTTTAAATCAATTTCAGAATTTTTTTCAATATTTTTATTTAAAGCCTTATTTCTCTCTGCAAAATCAAAGGACTTTTCATCGGAAAATTTATTCATAGTTTTAATAAAATTGTAAATGCGGGGGTATTGGGATGACGCGGGGACTATTATGATTTAAGATATTTTTAATAACTTAAACAATTCTTGGGGGTAGTTATTTATAATTAAATTATCAGTCAAGCCAATTTGCTTTTTAATAGCTTTGAGAGAGGAATCATCGGCCAATTCCCAAATATTATGAGCATCGCTGCCAATAATAAATTTTTTCTTGTATTGTTTCACTACATCCACCATAATTTTTATATTGGGGATGATGTCCGGATTATTCTTGCTCTTAGACAGATAATATAAGTTTAGCTCCAAAAGCACATTATTTTTACAGGCCTCTTCACTCATTCTTTTTATATCAATATTAAAGGATTTAGTTAAAAAAGGATGGGAAATTATATTCACCTTCCCCGATTTTATAGTTTTTAGAATAACCTCGGTATTTAACTTTTTCCCCCTGTCTTGATAATCGGTATTTTTATGAAAATTAGCCATGACGTAGTCTAGGGATTCAATAGTGCCATCGCTAATATCAATATCACCATTTTCATTTATTATATTAGCTTCTATTCCTTTAAAAATTAACAAACCTCCTATTTTTCTCGGTATTTGTCGTAAAGTTCTAAAATAAAGCTCCGAAATAATAGCATCGGCGACATTTGGACCATGATCGCTAATTCCAATGGCCTTCATCTTCAACTTTTTTGCCTGATTCATATATTCCAGTATGGTGTTGTGCGCGTGGCCGCTGGCGACAGTATGGATGTGCAAATCTATTTTCAACATATTTTTATTTGTTATTTTAACTAACGGCGGAGTGTCGTGGACATTGTTAAAATTGGAATGTTGCGAAACCTCAATATTATTATAAATTTCTAATCTAACCTACCAAAAATTCAGTCATAGGAATACCTGACAACTTTATCCCCTCCTCAATCTGTCTCTGCATATTTTTTGCGTCTTCAAACTTAGCGCCCCTCAGCTCTGTACGCTTTTTTAAAAGCTCATCGCTAATATGCAAATAGACGATTAAATCACTATCT
>MNUV01000038.1 GCA_001871235.1 Candidatus Falkowbacteria bacterium CG1_02_41_21 | reverse complement strand
TGATTGTGGTAGATGACGTGAGCTTGGCGGAAATATTTCATGCTTACATTATAGCAAGGAATTGAAGATAGTGGATATGCCGCTTATCCACGGCCTAATGGCCGTGGTTTTGCCCTGGAATTGGGCATATAAAAAGGAAGACTTTGGTCTCCCTTTTTTTAAACTTGGTAGTTTTTAAGAACAGCTTCTCTAATCCGGTTGCGGATTAGAGTAACCTTGGCGTTTTCCGATAATGATTTTGAAGCGATAATTTCAGAGAAATCTAATCGCTCTCCAATAATCATTTTTCCCCGGAATCCTGACCTAATCTTTAACCAGCGAAAGCCAACACCAATCGGCATAATATTATCAATACCGATTAAGGTAATTGGAATAATGTAATCAGGATTGGATTCTAAAATGGTTTTAGCCACACCCCTTTTACATTTTCCAATCAAGCTGTTTCTGGTTCTGGTTCCTTGAAAAAAAACCACTAGATTTTCTTCTTTTAAGACTTGAATGCAGCCATGGATTTGATTTCCAATATCGTCTCGATTGGTCAACCCCCTGTCAATCGGGATATTCTTTAATAACCCACAGAAGAATTTAGTGAAGCCCTTGCTTAAAAAATTTTTCCGATCCGGCGTATTCCAGGCAATCCGCTTTTGATGGAATAATAAATCCCATAAGCTAGTTATCCCTAAACCGATTACCAGTGAATCGATTAGGGTTTGATGGTTTGACGTGAGCATCATTCGGTATCTGTCTTTCCCTCTCGGCAGATTTTCTCGGCCGCTAAGTTCAACGTGATTTAAAACTTTTAAAATAAGAACCGCCAGAAAATACGCTACCCAATTGGCGATGTAGCGCAAGACGGCTCGGGTGATTTCTTCCACCCTTTTCATCCCCGGAAGGATATATTGCCGTATGGCCTTAGTTGTTTTCATGGAACAAATTTTTGGTTTAGTGATAATATTCTAGACAAAAATCAACCGGGCGTCAAGTGGTCATATCTTTGGGAATACAAAAAACCGCCTCGAAAATTCGGAGCGGTTTTTTGTCAGATAGAAACTATTAAGCGCGTCTAACGTTAACAGCGTTCATACCTTTTGGAGATCTTTCTGATTCAAAAGTAACGGCATCACCCTCGCGTAATTCGTTGAATTGGACATCAACCAAAGCATTGCTGTGGAAGAATAAATCCTTTTCTTCGCCTTCTAGAGCGATAAAACCAAAACCTTTGTCAGTCAGCTTTTTGATAACACCTTTCATGAGTTCAAAGCTAATTAATAAAGTCGCAATTCTATATTTTTTTGAAAATCGACTACTTTTCTTGCTATAGTAATTTGCCAGAGTATTATAACATATAAAGATAGACGAGTCAAATTTAATCAAACGCTGGGTTTTTGAGCATTATTGATACTTTTTTAATCCCTTCACTTTTTTGGTTTATTAAATTTTCGGCTCCGGTTCTTTTTATCGGATCAGTCAGATAATAGCTTGATTCATATTTATAAATTTCCTAAATCAAGTTCATCGTTAAACTTAATGGCTTTGATAAAATCAGGCATATGGCTGACCATAATTATCGTTCCGCCATAATTATTGATAGCCTCGGCGATTATCGGGATATGACGGAAATTAATGTGATTGGTCGGTTCATCTAAAATTAACAATCCCGGCTGCCTCAAAACTAATTGAGCAAAAGATAATAATCCTTTTTGGCCCTCGGACAACTCGCCTATTTTATTATCCATTAAATCGCCGGTGATTAAAAATCCGGCGGCTATGGATCGCATGGTTTGCTCATCAATCCCGTCAGCCAAGCTATTTTTGAGAGAGTTAAAGACTTTGGCGTCAAAGTTCAGAGTGGAAAAATCTTGGCTATAATAACCGACGATTACTTGGGGCAAGATATTAATTCCGTCTTGAGTCCCAAAAACTAAAGACCGCAGTAAAGTGCTTTTGCCGATACCATTGGGGCCGGTAATCAATAATCGATCTTTTTTGCCCAATACTTTGTTAATATCTTCAAAAAACGGTTCATGATTTTTTATGACTCGAACTTTTTTTAAGGTTACAATCTCACCGCTGATATCTTGAGCGGGGATGGTAAAATTTCTGATAGTTTTGTCTTCTCGCCTGACATCCACTTTATTTTCTTCTAATTCCTCAGTCTCAGTTTTCATTTTTTGCGCCAGTTTACGCATCTTACCCCCCTTATTGGCAAAAAAATTCACCTTTTCTTTGCGGTCTTGAATCTTTTTTTCCAGCTGAGCATTCTTCATAACTTCCCTTTCCACCCGGCGGCTGATTTCTTCCACCACGGAATAATAATCTCCGACATAGAGTTCGGTTTTATGGGTAAAAACATCTAAGTAAATAACGCCCTCGGTAAAGCAGTTGAGAAAATCGGCATCATGAGAAATGACAATTACCGTTTTGTCATACCTGATTAAAAAAGTAATCAAATAATCAATGCCTTTTTTATCCAAATTATTAGTCGGTTCGTCCAGAAGCAAAATATCCGGATTTTGGATTAAGGCATAGGCTAAAAGCAGCCTGGCTTGTTGCCCGCCGGAAAGATCTCCGACAATTTTGCCAAGCGGAACGGTAAAATCAACCGCTTCCAGAACTTTGTTGATACGGCTTTTGATATTTCCCGGAACAATGGCAAAAGCCTTGGAAAAATAGGCGAGAATGGTCAAAGGCCAGTCCTCTCGGGCAATAGTTTGTCGCGCTGTTCCGATGGTCGCTCCGCCGGTAATTGATAGCAAGCCGCTTTTAGGTTTTAATTCGCCTTTGATTAAGCCGAAAATAGTACTCTTCCCGGCGCCATTTTGTCCCATCAGAGTTATTTTAGAACCTTGCCGCACGCTAAAATTGGCCCTATCTAAAATCGGTTTTTTATAAACATATTCAAAACTGACTTCATCGAATCGCAAAATTACTTCTTCGGCCATATAGGATTTAAAATTAATAACTTGGTTTTATTTTTCTTTTATTAACGGCTAACATGAATTTTAAATTATGAGCGAATTGACAAGGAAAAATTTGAACGGAAAAGCCGTTGGGACGGATGATTTTTTCCAAAGACTGGTAAAATCCGAGTTTGGTTTCATGAACTTCCAGAAAAAGATTGTCAATCAAGGCCCACTCCGCTTCGGAAAAATTTTTAATAATCTCGTGTTCTCCTCCCTCAATATCCATTTTTAATAAAGAAATTTTAGCTATCTTTTGCTTTAAGCAAAAATAATTTAAGCTGGCAGTCTTAACCGGCAGCTCCTTGCCGGTCTTGTTTGTTTCTTTTAAAAATGAATGATTATGACTATCGGCGCTTAAATATAGCATGGCTTGGCCGGCGGTAGAGCCCAAGGCAACATTAACCAATTTTATTTTTTTAAATTCCGGATTGAGCTTGATATTTTGGTTTAAGGCTAAAAAATTGTTAGGTTCCGGTTCCAGCGCGTAGATTTTAACATTCGAGTTAAAGGCGGCGGCATATAGCGAAAAAAATCCGGCGTGCGCCCCGACATCAATAATAGCGTCTTTCGCTTTCTCAATAATCTTTTCGGTTTGGCGATATTCTCGGAATTTAAAGATTTCGTTAAAAATACTGAGATCAACTTCATCGCGCAGAATAACCTTAATAATTTTATGATTAAAATTAATTTTTTCCATAACTTTATTGAGTTATTCTTTTTTAAAATGAAAACTGCAGGTATTCGGAGTAAGGCATTCTGCTTCGGTTCGGGGGTATTTGCGGCAATTTAATGGTCTGATTTTATAAATAGAGCAATAGTTTTTAGCGCCCTTGATTTTCAAAAATAAACATTTTTTGGGTAAATAACAACACTGACCGCAATTAGAACAATGCCCAGTTCTATTTTTAGCCACCGGCAGAACTGAAGTTATAGTTCGTTTAATTTTAGCTTTAAAATTGTTTGGCGCGGTCATGGCTTTAACAGCTCAATTATCATAGTTCCTTATCTTAATTCAATTCCCTTTTTTTGTAAATCCTTTCGAATTATTCTGTAGTGAGGAACGTTTTGAGATACTAATTTCCAAAATCTATCGGAATGATTTAATTCTTTCAAGTGGCAGAGCTCATGAACGATAATATAATCAATCATCTTTTCCGGCAGAAAAATGATTTTATAATTGAAATTTAGGTTGCCCCGGCCGGAACAACTGCCCCATCTGGTTCTTTGATTACGGATACTGATTTTAGAGAGTTTAAATCGGTAAATTTTATTAAAATGATTAATTTTTTTCAAAACTAATCTGGCGGCCGATTGTTTATAGCTTAAATATTCATTTTGGCTGCTGCGGAATGGATTTTTATTACTGATTTTTTGGCAGTATTCTAATTTTTCTATTATCCACTGGGCTTTGGCGGCGATAAATTTTTCTACAGCCCTATCGCTCAAATACCAAGGCTTGCTGGCCGTTAAAATGCCATTACCGCTAATGGTCAGGCGCAGATTTTTGGTTCTTCTATTTTGGTTGACGGAGTATTCAATTTTTCGTCCGGCCAAGATAATTTCTTTTTTCATTTTCTATTTTAAATATTTAGCGATTAGCGCTTCAGCCACGGTTAGGCCGTCAATCGCCGAAGAAACTATCCCGCCGGCGTATCCGGCGCCTTCACCGGCCGGATAAATACCGGAAATATTTGATTCGCATTTTTTATCGCGGGCCAGGCGAACTGGAGCCGAACTCCTGGTCTCCACTCCGGTCAAAACCGCTTCCGGGTGAACGAAGCCTTTAATCTTATTATTCATCAGAGGCAGAGCCGCTCTTAAGCTGGCAATGACGTAATCCGGCAAACAAGAGTCCAAAGAAGTGAGTTTAATTCTCGGCCAATAACTGGGTTTAACATTTTTTATTTTTTGGGAAACTCGCGCTTGGAGAAAATCGCCCACCAATTGCGCCGGAGCGGAATAATCACTGCCACCGGCCAGATAAGCCTTCCTTTCCCATTTCCGTTGGAATTCTATCCCGGCTAAAGGATGGTTGGAGCTAAAATCACTGGGCATAATCGGGACTAATAAGGCGCTATTAGAGTTCTCTCCATTTTGGGCATATTCGCTCATGCCATTGACCACCACTCCACCTGCTTCCGAGGCCGCGGCCATCACATAGCCGCCCGGACACATACAAAAAGTATAAACGGAGCGTTGCTTGTCCAGATGTTGCACTAATTTGTACTTAGCCGGTCCTAGTTTCGGGTGATTATAGCCAGCGCCGTATTGAGCCTTATTAATCATCTCCGCTTGGTGCTCAATTCGAAGTCCAATGGCAAAAGCTTTGGCCTGAATCTTTAATTTCCGATCATAAAGCATCTGATAGGTATCACGAGCGGAATGACCAGTAGCCAGAATTAAATCATCAACCGGAATTTTAGTTTTGTTGTTGACGATTATAGCTTTTATTTTTCCTTGTTCAATTTCTAAGTCAGTCAAACAAGCTTCAAATTTAATCTTCCCGCCCAATCTGATTATTTCTTGCCGAATATTTTTTATTACTCTCCGTAGTTTATCGGTCCCGATATGGGGCGTTCCGCTCCAAGCGATTTCCTCGGGCGCCCCAGCTCTGATTAATTCGGTAAAAATATATTTGGACCGCGGGTCGTTAATGAGAGTATATAATTTTCCATCGGAAAATGTTCCGGCTCCACCTTCTCCGAATTGAATGTTTGATTGCGGATTGAGATCTCCGGTTTGGAAAAATTTATTAACATCTTTAACGCGAGAATCAATATCCTTCCCTCTTTCTATCAATAGCGGTTTCAATCCAGCTTTAGCCAATAACAAAGCGGCGAATAAACCGCAGGGTCCGCTGCCGACCACCACAATTTTTTTATTTATTTTTTGGGTAATCTTTTTAGCTTGATAGACAAACGGCTCATGGATTCTGACCCGATGACGCGAGTCAAATTTTTTAATAGCTTTGATGTCTTTCACTTTGACGTCCAAAGAATAAATTAAAAGAATATTTCTTTTTTGGCGCGAATCAATATTTTTTTTGACAATCGAGTAGTCGATGATATCTGATTCGGGCAAATTTAAAATCTGAGAAATCATAGCTTTTAAGATTTCTTCATTATCGTCCAGCCCCAAGGCCACTTCTTCAATTCTAATTAACTTATTTTTTTCCGAGTTCATAAAGTAAAACAGCGGCGGCGGCCGCGACGTTTAATGATTCTATTTCATTAGACATTTCAATTTTTAGGCTGGTAGCGGCCAACTTCTCTATTTCCGGGCTAACGCCATGACTTTCGCTGCCCAAAACCAGACAGAAGGCCTTAGCCGGCTTAAATTGGGCCAAATTAACGCCGCCATGAGAGCCGGTGGTATAAACAGGCAATTTATTGTGGTTCAACCAATTGGCGGTTTTATCCTCAATAACGTTTAATTTGAAAATGGCGTCCTTGGCGGCGCTGATTACTTTAGGGTTATAAAGATCAACACAATTTTCATCTAATACCAGATTGGTGAAATTAAAGGCTAAGACGCTGCGCATGATAGTTCCCAGATTGCCCGGGTCGCTGATTCCGTTCAAATAAATCACTGATGTTTTATCTAGTTTCCTTTCCTGGATATTATAAATAGCGGTCAAGCCGGAAGGAGTATCCAGGTTGGAATAGTGTTTATTTATTTTGGCATCAATAGAATAAAAACTTTGTGATTTAGAATTGTCTTGTAAATATTTAAATTGATCTTGATGCTTGGCGATAAATTCTTCGGTCACGAACAAGGCGACAAAATCATGGCCGTCTTTGAGGGCATCAAGAATAATTGCCAAATTTTCTACCATGAATTGTTTTAATTCTTGACGGCATTTTTTGGAATTCAATTTCCGCAATAATTTTATTTGATTATTTTGCGGACTGATTATCTTTAACATATGGTTTATTTAATTTTATCATGGCTAATTTATTTCGGCGAGGTAATTTTTTAATCCGAGCCTCCTCTTTGGAAGCTTCAGAGCGGTTGGTAAATTCCTGAGAATACATCAATTTGACCGGTCGTCGACCATTAGTATATTTGGCGCCAGGACCGGCGCCATTATGTTCTTGGAGACGACGATCTAAATCAGTGGTAATTCCGGTATAAAGCGTTCGGTCGGAACATTTCAGGATGTAAAGATAATATTTGGTCATCTTTTTAAAGCAATTGTTTCAGTAATTCTTTAAGCCCCAGATTCTTTTTGGCCGAGTATGGGATGATTTTGTGATTGCCAATTAAGCCGGTAATTTTTTTAAATTGCTGATCATATTCCGCCGGTTTAATCTGATCTATTTTGTTGGCAATAATCACCACTTTCTTTTTATATTCTTCCAAGGCTCTGAGAATTTCCAAATCGGCCGAAGTCGGACCGACCTTGGCGTCAATAATTAGAAAAACTTGCTTTTGTTCATAACCCGAAACAAAGAAATACCAATTAATTAAGGCCTCAATTTCTCGTCGTCTGGCTTCCGGGATTTTGGCATAGCCATAACCAGGCAAATCAACCAGGTAAAAAGAATTATTTATCAGAAATAGGTTTATCTCCCGCGTCCGGCCCGGAAAAGAACTGGTTCGAGCCAAATCCTTTTGGCTGGTTAAAGAATTGATAACGCTGGACTTTCCCACGTTAGACCGCCCGATAAAAGCCATTTGGGGTTTGCCATTCTCAAAAATCTTATCGGGTCCGATAACCCCTTTTATAAATTGAGCGGATTTGATGTTCATAAAATTAGACGGCGCAATTATATTTTAAATCAAAAATTATGTTGCCATCAATAATAATTTGATAATGATAAACGCCCGGCAGCGGATTACCGCTTAAATTTCTCAAAGAGACCGGCGTGCCGTTGGAGTTGGTGCTAAAAGCTTCTTCGATGACTCCCATCCAAGATGTTTCATCGATGTCGCCTTCCAGATTAGTCATAAAGGACTTCACTGTTCCGCCGATTACTTCCCCGGGTGGAGATTGCACCCAAGCCGTGACCGAATCCGATCCTTTTTTAATATAACTATCATAATATTTATTGGGATCGCCTTTAACCGTCAGATAAGCCGTTAACTTGGAGATTGTTTGCTGATCATAAGGCACGACGGAAAAATCACTTTCGGCGATAATCGTGCCTTCGGCTGACTTTATTTTAATCAACTGAATAGTGTAATCGCCCAAACTTAAAGGGAACCGATTACTATTATTGAACTCTCCATGCAAAACAACATCTTTTAGATCGAGCCACTGAACGATAATTCCTCGCCGCCCGATGTCCTTGTCGGCTTTGACCCTAAAAATCGGCCATTTACTCAAAGGGATAACAATGTTTTCGGACTTACGTCTAACCTGGTAAACGTAGTTTGTTTTTCTTTGTAATTCTTGACTTCTGGGAATAATTCCTTCGCCGGTATGAAAGATGGTGGATATTTTACCCGTCTCAGTTCCTAACTCTATCCGGATCTCATTATTCATTTCTCTGTTAATAACTAACCCATTTTCGGAAATAAAAGCTCGAGCATAATCCCAATAAAAACTGAATCCCAGAATTAAAGAAATTATCAAACCGATTATAGCATGTATTTTAACTTTACACATTCTTAATATCGTCGAAAAAAACATATACATCGCCAAGACTAAAATCAAGAAACCGTCGCCGGTGGGAAAGAAGGCCGCCGTCAACCCAAAAATAAACAAAACGATGAAGGCCAAAATATTATTTTTTCTCGTTAAAATAAGAACAATCGCCGGAATAAATCTGAGATAAGCGATAAAAGATAATTGCAGCCGAGAAAAA
>MNUV01000029.1 GCA_001871235.1 Candidatus Falkowbacteria bacterium CG1_02_41_21 | reverse complement strand
AGCAATCATTCGTAAATATATCAAGATGCAAGAGAAGGAAGATAGCGGACAAGCGAAGCTTGCAATATAAAAAAACCATGATTGTTCATGGTTTTTTTGGGTGTAAGCCCTGAGATACCACGGGCGTAAGGCCGTGGAGTTTCATTTGCTAAAATAGCCTGGCTGTTATATACTAAGTCTATATTAGATTGCTTTAACTGCTATTATTTATGAAAAATTTATTTAAAAATTTTTTTATTTATTTTCTGGCTTTCTTAATTATCGCCAGTGTTTTTAGCGCTTTTAGCGCTAAATCTCCCAAGAGTGATAAGGTGGGCCTGGAATTTTTAGTGAATGAGATTAACAACGGCCAAGTAGCCTCAGTCTTGGTTAACGGCGATGAAGTCCAGATCACTATGAAAGACGGTAGCCAAAAAGTGGCGCAAAAAGAAACCGGCGAATCATTATCAACTCTTCTCAAAAATTTTAATATTGACAGCCAAAAATTAGCAGCCGTCAATATCAAGATCAAAGAGACTGATGGTATGAATTTTTGGTTAATGACGGTGTTGCCGATTATGCTCCCGATTTTATTAATTGGCGCCTTTCTCTATTTTACTATGCGCGGAGTGGCCAGCGCTAATTCCCGCGCGATGAGTTTTGGCCAAAGCGGTGCCAAAGAATTCCAAACCGATCAAAAAATTAAAGTTACTTTTGATGATATCGCCGGAGCCAAAGAAGCCAAAGAAGAATTAAAAGAAATCGTGGAATTTTTGCGTTTTCCGAAAAAATTTCATGACCTGGGGGCTCGAATTCCCAAGGGCGTTTTGCTTTTAGGCAATCCGGGAACCGGTAAAACTTTGATGGCGCGCTGTGTGGCCGGTGAAGCGAATGTCCCTTTTTTTCATATTTCCGGTTCGGAGTTTGTGGAAATGTTTGTGGGGGTAGGCGCTTCTCGCGTTCGTTCTCTATTCCAAAAAGCCAAGAAAAGTTCGCCCTGTATTGTGTTTATTGATGAAATTGATGCCGTGGGTCGCAAGCGCGGTTCCGGTATGGGTGGCTCCCATGATGAAAGAGAACAGACTTTAAATCAAATTTTGGTGGAAATGGATGGTTTTGAACCTAATGCCAATATTATTGTAGTTGCGGCGACTAATCGTCCTGATGTGCTCGATCCGGCCTTGTTGCGTCCGGGGCGTTTTGACAGGCAAGTAGTGATTGATATTCCCGACATCAAAGATCGTGATGAAATTTTGCATGTTCATGCCCGAAAAAAACCATTGGTCGCCGGAGCTGATCTTCATAAAATCGCTGAAAGAACTCCAGGATTTTCCGGAGCTGATTTAGAAAATGTTTTAAATGAGGCGGCTATTTTGACGGCGCGGAGGGATAAGAAATTGATTGGCATGGAAGAAATGTATGAATCGATTGAAAAAGTAATGATGGGCCCGGAAAGAAAGAGCCGCATTATTACCGAGAAAGAAAAAAAAATAACGGCTTATCATGAGGCGGGGCATGCCCTGGTGGCTCATTTTTTGCCCAATACCGATGCCGTTCATAAAGTTTCTATTATCTCGCGCGGCTCGGCCGGCGGGTATACTTTAAAACTCCCGAGCGTTGACCGGCACATGCATTCTAAAACGGAATATATTGAAGAGCTGGCAGTATTATTAGCCGGTCATTTTGCCGAGAAAGAAATTTTCGGAGAAGTGACTACCGGAGCCACTTCCGATTTGCGTCGGGCGACTTCTTTAGCTCGCAGTCTAATCACTGACTTTGGCATGAGCAATATGTTGGGTCCGCGCACTTTTGGCGAGAAAGAAGAAATGATTTTCTTGGGTCGCGAGATTCACGAACAGCGGGATTATAGCGAAAAGGTGGCCGAGAAGATTGATGAAGAAATTAATGTTTTTATCACTGAAGCCGGTAAAACGGCGGTCAGAATTATTCGCGATAAAAAGGAATATTTGGAAAAGATTGTGGCCGAGTTGTTGGAAAAAGAAACGATTGAGAAAGAGGCTTTTGAAGCAATCGTCGGCCCGAAAGTAGTCTAAAATTGGCTATTTTCTTGACTATTTTGACTAATGTGGTATGCTTAAACTAGCTTAATCCTATAAAAATATAAATAAAAATTTAATTTTATGGCCAATCCCAAGAAAAGAAAGACTAAAAGCGCTGTTGGTAAAAATAGAGCTCATTTAGCTTTAACCAAAAAGACTTTAAACAAATGTTCCAAGTGCGGCGTGGCGGTTCAACCTCATTCCGTTTGTAATTTTTGCGGCAGTTATAAAGGTAAGACGGTTTTAAAGGTGGCGCCTAAAGCTACTAAGACGACTAAAGCTAAGAAAAAATAATATGTCCAATCGTCATTTAGCCCGAACCATAGCCATGCAAACTTTGTTTGCGTGGGATTTTAATGGCAAAAAGAATGATGATGTTGATGCTCTCGTTGATGAAAATTTCGCTAATTTTGCGCCGCAATTTGATGATGGCGGGTTTGTGCACGAGACCATTAAAAATATTTTAGAGCATAGTGAAGAAATTGATAACTATATTCGCCGGTATGCCACGGAATGGCCGCTGGAACAAATTACTTTGGTTGACCGTAATGTGCTCCGGATTGGTATTTACGAATTATTATATTCAGCCAATATCCCGCCTCGAGTCGCCATTAATGAGGCGATTGAAATTGCCAAGACTTTTGGCGGAGAATCTTCCGGCAAGTTTATCAATGGCGTTTTAGGCGCTATTTATAAAGATATGCCCGCGGCGGAGCGCGCTCGGCGGGAAGCCATCACTCAGAAATTGCAGGAGGCTAAAGAATCTCGGGTTAAGCCAGCCGCTGAAGCCGCCGCTTAAAGATATCAATTGAGTTTAATAATTAATTTATTAAACTGCTAAACTGCTAAATTGTTTTTTATTACAATTTAACACTTTAACACTTTAATGATTCGTTAGTATGTCTAGTTTAGTTAAGTTGGAAGAGGCGGTCGGAATTAATTTCCAAAATAAAGATTTGTTAAAGCAAGCTTTAACTCATCGTTCCTATCTTAATGAACACCCGGAATTTAAGTTCGGTCAAAATGAACGCTTAGAATTTCTCGGGGATGCTGTTTTAGAGATTATTGTCACGGAATATCTTTTTGTTAACTTTCCCAATACTCCAGAAGGCGATTTAACTAATTGGCGGGCCAGTTTGGTTAACGCCAAAATGCTTTATCAAGTAGCTAATAATTTGGGAGTGGAAAATTACCTGTTGTTATCCAAGGGCGAAGCCAAAGATAAGAACACCAAGGCCCGCCAATATATTCTGGCCAATTCAATTGAGGCGATCATCGGCGCCATTTATTTGGATCAAGGAATTGAGACGGCCAAGGGATTTATTGTTAAAAATATCATTTCTCAATTGGACGCTATTTTAAAAAACCAAACCTACTTAGATCCTAAATCTAAATTTCAAGAATTGGCGCAAGAGAAGGAAGGCATTACTCCCATTTATAAGACGATTAGAGAGGAAGGTCCCGATCATGAAAAATTATTTACCGTTGGCCTTTATTTAGGAGAAGAATTAATTTCTGAAGGTGATGGTTTATCTAAACAAGAAGCCCAAGTCAAAGCCGCTGAAATGGGTTTGGAGAAAAAGGGCTGGTAAAAATTTATGGACATCAAAAAACTTTTAACAATCGCCGCCGAGCAGAAAGCTTCTGATTTACATTTGGTTAAAGATTTAAAGCCGATTTTACGAATTGACGGGCAACTAGTCCCGATTGATGAAGCTCTCAAAAAAAATAAATTATCAACTGATAACGGTCAGGCCGCCCCGGAATATAATAATGATATTTATGTTTTGTCGGAAGAGGGCGAGATTTTAAAAGGGGCTCGGCGAAAAAGCGAGGATGGAGTTTTTTCTCCCCTGACCAGTATTGATTTGGAATCAATTGCCAATGATTTGCTTCGCGGTGAACAGCGCGAGCGTCTGTTTAAAGAGAAAGATTTGGATTTTGGCTATTCGGTTGATGATTATCGTTTTCGGATTAATTTATCATATGAACGGGATAATTTGAAAATGGTGGCTCGGGTGATTAATAATCAGAGCCCGACCTTGGAGGATGTTAATATGCCCCCGGTAATTTATAATTTACTGGACATGAAACAAGGATTGATATTATTAACCGGTCCGACTGGTTGCGGTAAATCAACTTCACTCGCGGCCATGATCAATTATTTAAATGAAAAATATAATTATAATATAGTTACTTTCGAAGATCCGATTGAATTTATCTTTAAATCCAATAAAAGTATTATTACACAGCGCCAATTAGGTTTTGATTTTCCCTCTTTTGCCAGCGGTTTGCGCCACGTTTTGCGTCAAGATCCCAATGTGATTATGGTGGGTGAAATGCGCGATTTAGAGACTATCTCTTCCGCCATTACTTTGGCCGAAACCGGCCACTTGGTACTCGCCACTTTACATACTTTTGACGCTTCCCAGACCGTGGACAGGATTATTGATATTTTTCCGCCTTTTCAACAAAACCAGGTTCGCTCCCAGTTATCAATGATTTTAGCCGCTGTCATCACCCAGCGATTATTACCTAAAGTCGGCGGCGGCCGAATCGTGGCCCGCGAGATTATGATTAGAAACTCGGCGATTGCCAATTTGATTCGAGAACAAAAAATTGTTCAGATTAAAAATGTGATTGAAACTAGCCAGAATGATGGCATGATTAATTTAACTCGGGATATCAAGGATCTTTATACTAAGGGTTTAATCAGCAAAGAGGTGGCCCAGAGTCAATTAGATGAATTGGCTTTATTAGTCTAGACTAGGCAGCAAATATATGCGTTTTATTATCAATATTATAATTTTTTTGGCTTTAATCGGTTTTTGTTTTTTTTGGTTTAACGATACCAACCTTAATCGAAATGATCCCAGCAAAATCCCTTATATCGGAAGTATTTTCGGTGTCATGTCCGAGAAATATGTCGAGGCTCGTTTTTACCTAGATAGTAATCAAGGGAATTTTTGGGACTATTTAGCTAATTCGGCGGAAGTTCGACAAATTAAGGACAAATTTAAGGAAATTTATGAGACTGGTCAGCCCTAATTTGAGATATCGAGCGCCCTTCCGGGGCGCTTTTTTTATTTCTTTTTTTATGGTATAATTTGGGTGTTATTTCAATAAATTAAGAGAAAAATCAAATGACTAAAAAAAATAAATATATTTTAGCCTTTCTTTCTTGTTTAGCTCTGTCGTTTGTTTCAATCCAAGCGGCTTCGGCTTTGGATGTCGGCGCTAATGTTGTCACCAATACTATCAAATTATCCAATGATAGCCCGATTCAAATTGCTTCCCGGATTATTAATATCTTCATGATGTTTTTGGGCATCCTGGCTGTCAGTTTAACCATTTTCGCTGGTTTTAAATGGATGACTTCGGCCGGGAATGAAGAAAATGTAGCGGCGGCTAAAAAGATTTTGAAAAATGCCGTGATTGGTTTGGTTATTATTTTGTCTTCTTGGGGAATTGTCGCTTTTATTTTAGGCCGATTAATTAGCGATACCGCCAACCAAGGGGGCAATATTATAAATAATACCAGGAGTGGTTTCGGTTTAGGCAGCGGCGCCTTGGGTTCTTGTACGGTCCAAAGTGTTTATCCGGAGCCGGAGCAAAAAGAACTGCCGCGGAATACCGCCATCATCGTCACTTTCAAAGAGGATGTTAAATTAGATACGGTTTGCGTGAACTCGACCGATACGGCTTGCGCCTGTGATAATACCAGCGCTTGTAATCGTCTCAATAAAAATAATTTTAAAATTTACGAAGGTTCCAGCCAGGCCAGCTCCACCGATGCCATTGTGACTCATCCGGCCGGTGATAATAAGACCATAGTGGTCACGCCGCTTTCGCCGCTCGGGTCTCCTTCGGATAATACTTGGTATACGACTTATCTGTCCAATGATATCCAGGCCGCTTCCGGTTGCCCTAATGACGCTGCTGCTTGCGGCATGTTTGATACCTGCGCCACCGATTATTATCGCTGGCAATTTGAAGTCAGTAATAAGCTGGATTTAACTCCGCCCCAAGTGGTGTTAAATGGTATTTTCCCGGAGCCGGATGATGCTCGGGATAATGTGGTCAGCAATTCTATTTTGGCGGCCGCTTCCGGCAGTTTCAAGGTTAACGGTATGCCTCAGGCTTATGTTTCGGCTGAGGTCGGGACTATTAGCTCTGTTCCGAATGATGCTCAGCCAGGAACAATAACTTTAGAACCTAATTACAACGAAACGACTGATGTTAATTTTTCCATTACCGTTATGCTGGGGGATAAAGCCCGGCTTTATAATGGCACCGATTATTTGGGCGTGGCTACTTTTGAAAATAATAATGTTATCTTTCCCGGCTATCTGACTTTAGCGGTCGGGGGCGATGGCTCTCACCCCGTCGGTTATATGTGGACCTTTGCTGTCACGGCAGCGCAAAAGGCTGATACCATTACTGTCGGAGCCGATACTTATACTTTTGTAAATGGCGCTGGTGGTGGTTACAATATTTCTATCAGTAGCAATCCGGTTCAGCAGGCTACAAATATCGCTTCGATTCTAAGTCTTCGAACTGATATTTATGCCAGTATTAATAATGTTAATGATTTTGTGGTTGACATCCAATCTAAAGTGGCCGGTTTTGCCGGTAATAGCATTAATTTAGATACTAATAATGATGCCATTATTACCGTCAGCCCCATGCAGGGCGGAAGCGATAGCGTCCAAACCGCAGTGGTTAGTGATCAAAAAGATAAACCGATGAATTCCACCATTCAAATTAATTTTAATGAAGCGGTTAATCCCGTAACCGTTTCCGGCAATGCCGGCGATGTCAGCCAAACCATTCAAGTTGTAAACGAGAGCTCCACCGCTCAAACCAATGGAGCCAGTTGCACGGCCAATAGCGATTGCTTGTCATATAAATGTGAGGCCAATACTTGCGTGGGAGATTATGTTGACGGTAAGTTTGAAATCTCTAATGGTTATAAGACAGTTGAATTTAGGACTAACAATGAATGCGGCATGAACGGTTGCGGCGAAAAGATTTATTGTTTACCGGCTGACAGTAATTTACAGATTAAGATTAGAACCGCCAGTCTGGTTGATTGCGCAGTAAACGACGATTGCGCGGCCAAGGCCCCTTATAACACTTGCGCCGACAATTCCGGGTTGTTTAAATCTTGTCGCGACAATAGCGGTCAGAATTATCCTTTGGCTAAAATCACGCCCATGATTGGCGTGATGGATGCCGCTTTCAACGCTTTAGACGGCAATCGCGATGGCAATGCCGATGGGCCGCTTTCTTTCTATTATGATGAAAATGTCCAGAATGATACTTATAAAGATAACTACCGCTGGTCCTTCTTCGTTAATAGTCAAATTGATGCTACTCCGCCTAAGATTACTAATATTATTCCAGTTTCAGCTGGAGCCAGCGCTAACTTGTCCGATCCGATAATTATTGATTTTGACAAGTTAATCATGAGCAGTTCACTTAAGAGCGGATCAATAAAATTAACTGTGGGCACGACGACGATTGAACATAAATTATTGAATTTGAAGAGCGCGGCTAATATCCCGACCGGTTATTGGACTTCCAGCGAGAACTTGGATGCTTCACCCCTTGACGGTCAACCGGATATGACTAGAGCCAGAATTAATCATTCGATGTTTGGGGAAAATATTGATTATGTGTCGCAAGTCGGATCGGGTGTCAAAGATATTTTTCAGAATTGTTTCAAACCATCTAGCGGTCCAAGTTGTATAGCCACTCAAGCCCGTCCGTCTTGTTGCAACAATACTTCGGAAAGTATTTTAGAAGATGGCAGTTGCGCGGTTAATAATTAGTCCAGAATTATTTTATTTCGGTTTTAGTCTGAGTTTATTGAAGTGAGAGTATAATAAAATTATCGTTTATTTAATTTAGGGCGACGGTGACCTGCCTGTTTCGGTCAAGTTGCCAATAAAGCAGTATGAGTAAAGAAAAAAAGGCCAAAACTACCGAGGCGGAGTCCAAGGATAGTGGCAAAAGAATGGAAGCCGCTGTTTCAGCGATGACTCAAATCAAAGAAAAGTTTGGCGAAGGCTCGATTATGAAGTTTGGTGATGTGAGAAAGACTAACATTGATGTCGTTTCCACCGGCTGTTTGTCGCTGGATTTAGCCTTTGGCATCGGTGGTGTGCCGCGGGGTCGGATTATTGAAATCTTTGGTCCGGAGTCATCGGGTAAAACTACTTTAGCCCAACACATTGTGGCCGAGGTGCAGAAATTAGGAGGTATAGCAGCCTTCGTTGACGCCGAACATGCGCTTGATCCTGATTATGCGCAGAAGATTGGAGTCAACATCAAAGAGATGTTAATTTCCCAACCGGATACCGGTGAGCAAGCTTTAGAAATCGTGGAGACCTTGGTGCGCTCTAATGCGGTGGATGTCATTGTTATTGATAGCGTGGCTGCTTTAGTGCCCCAGAAAGAGATTGAGGGCGACATGGGAGATCAGCACATGGGACTCCAAGCTCGGCTGATGAGCCAGGCCCTCCGAAAATTAACCGGTATTGTTTCTAAAACTAGAACCATTGTGATATTTATCAACCAAATCAGAAATAAGATTGGGGTTTTCTTCGGTAGCCCGGAGACTACTAGCGGTGGCATGGCCTTGAAATTCTATTGTTCTGTCCGCGTGGAAGTGAGAAGAAGCGCCCAGATTAAGCAAGGCGACAAGATTTTGGGCAATCGGGTTCGAGCCAAGATTGTGAAGAATAAGGTGGCGGCACCGTTTAAGACCTGTGAGTTTGATATTATGTATAATGAAGGTATTTCCGTGGCGGGTGATGTGTTAGACTTGGCTTCGGAAAAAGGCATTATCAAAAAATCCGGCGCTACCTATACTTATAACGATATTAAGTTGGGTACCGGGAGAGAAAATGCCAAACAATTCTTGAAAGAAAATCAGAAATTAATCGCTGACATCAGAAAAAAAGTATTGGCCCAAGATAAAATTGAAGAGACCGCCGGCTCAGTCGATAAGGTAGAAACCAGTGAGGAAAAATAGTGAATTTAAGTGATTATATTATTTATATAACAAAAAACAGCCAATAGGGGCTGTCCCAAAACTCAATTAAAACCATCGCGTTAGCGATGGTTTTGTGCTATAATAACCATATAAACAGGCATTAAAATCATTATGACATTCAAAAACTATCAACAAAAACAAAGTTTTCTGTTACCACCTAGTTACAGTGATTTTTTAGGTGAATCACATGAGGCGATAATTCTGGGTGAGTTTATTCTATAATGGTCCAGTAATCCTGCGCAGATTTTGATCTATTA
>MNUV01000004.1 GCA_001871235.1 Candidatus Falkowbacteria bacterium CG1_02_41_21 | reverse complement strand
TTGCGGGCAATCTCGGAGATATTATTAGTTTGAACAGCTTCTAGCGCTCGGTCGAGTTTAAATTGAGCGGTATAACTAGTCTTTTTTCTCTTGGGGGTGATTTTCGCTAGCACTGAACTAATTTTTGGCATAGACTTAATGGTTATATTTTGATTTTACAATAGCATGGCTACTGAAAATTTGAAATATTGCCTGTTAGTTTCCCATATACCTACCAGTTCAGTATAGCCAGGACTAATCATTTTTCTTATGATTTTTTATTCAGAATTCTTTCATGATCTCTTCAAACTCTTGATAAGTCGTTGATTTTTCAATTAATTTTTTAACCAGGGGAAGTAGCTTAAATCTCAGAATTTGCGAAGATCTTTCTCTCTCAGATCGATGCTTTTTAAAAATAATATGATTAAAACCATCAGCTGAAAAAAATATTTCTTCATTTAGGGCCGGCGAAAAGACTCTACCAATATTATTGTAGAATCTTTGGGAAGCTTCTTTTAATTTTTGATAATCAGGCAGATCTCTCATGATATATTACTATACCCTTCGAATAGAGAAAATCAATTTGATAAAATTAGAGGCAATAATTAAAAATTTAGGCGAACTCATTTAAGCAACGGCTTAAATACAATTTTAACTTTTGTCATTTTTTGATTGTTTAAATTTATTAATTTTTAATTAATTATTTTTGGCGAATATCAGACTGAAAAGTTATCTTTTTGGTTAAGCAAAAATTTAGAACTGGTTTAGGTTGCCCTTAAGGTAATTCTGCTATGATGATAAGCGTTAATTATTAATTCTTCGGTCTCGCGCGAACCGGAGGATTAAATATGATTTTTATGAAAAAAATAGAGCAGTGGGGTCGAAGCTGTATAGCTTTTGGTTCTCGTTACAAGTGGTTGATTATCATCGCTTTAAGTTCATTGATGGTAGTGTTTGGTGTATTTTATGGCGTCGTTTATGGCCGATTGTGGTTAAAGTTTCCGGACAAAATCAAGGCCGGAATTGCCCTTAATCGTTTGGGGTCCAGCAGCTATAATTATCCGATTTGTCACGAAGCTTGCTTTTATGAGCGACAATTATATAAGCAAATTATTGCCGGTAATTTAAATAAGGTCAAAATTAGCGATCAAGTTAAGCGGTTAATCTTGGCGGAAGATAATAATCTGGTTTTTCGTTTAGAACTCTTGGATGTTTTATCTTCTCAGCCTATTCCGGATTATTTGAATGAATATTTGGTGAGCGGAGAAGAATCAAAGGTGCAAGAGAAAATTAAGGAGTTGTTTGTAGTTGAGTCGATATCCGCGGTTGAATTGATGAATCGTTTTCTGGTTTCTTCTTCCCCGGAAGATCAAATTGATATTCTGAATTTATTACAGAAAAAATCCGATTCCACCTTGGCCGATTTTTATCTGGGGATTATAATTAATAACCCGGATTTAAAAATCAAAAATGGCGCTTTGGCGGCTTTGAGTAATTTACTTCCCAGTGAGACTTATGTCACAGATGATTTTTTATCAGAAATAAAAGATTTGATTTTTGCTTCCGGCACGGATAAATATTTGCGGAAAGAAATTATTCTATTGTTAGGTGAATATTTACCGGTCCAAGAGAATATCGTGACGGAAATATTAACGGCCGCTTATTTGGATGAAACAGCGGTTGATAAGTTTAGTCGTCTATTTGTGGTTGATATTTTGAATCGATCCAGCGCCAATAATTATACGCCGCCGGAAATTAGCACTAGCGAGTGGCAGGAATATCGCGATCATAACAGTTTATGGGGGAATGATTAATTTGTTTGGGATTAGCCGGTTTACCGACTATGATTAATTATAGAAAATAAGCCGTTATTTTATGAGTAAAAAAATTAAATGGCTAGTTTATTCCGCAGTTTTTATCTTCGGCCTATTTTATAGTTTTAAGCCGGTGTCGGCCATGCCCCTGGGGACGCTCCTATACCGCACTTCTTGGCGCAATAATGCTTACGGTTATACCTCTAAGGATTTATTGGTGATTGGGAAGAAAGGTTTGATTACCGACCTTTATACCGGCCATGTGGGCATCTATATTGGCAAGGAAAACGGGGTGGATTATGTGGCCGAAGCTTTGCCGAGCGGTTTGGTGAAGATGCCGGCCAAATATTTTTTGAATACCCGGGCGGGGGAAAAATTGATTGGAGCTAAGATCCCGAAAAACCTGACGGAAGAACAGCGGGAAAAAGTTGTGGCTTTGGCTCGGAGTCTGACGGAGGCCGGGATGAAATATGATTTTGACTTCAAACATCAGAAAGGTTCGGAAAGCGGTCAGTGGATTTGCGTCGGATTTACCGAAAAGATTTATGAAAGCGCCAATACAATCAACCCCAAAGATTTAAACACCCTGGTCTATAATCCGGATGAATATGGGATTGATATTACGCCTGACGGTTTTGACAACACGAGTGTGTATAATTCCCAGAGAGATTGTTTCGCGACTGACAAAGAATTTTCCAAAATTTCGCGCCGACCAAATTTGCTCTTGCCCGCGCCGGAAATTATCGGTTATGACGCCGGGCTGGAAAATGGCTTAGACCGTTATTTCTTTATTCCCCAAACTCAATTCTTGCAACCGACATTAGAAGATGTGGCGGTAGATATTGATTTGGCCAGTGATTTTGACGATGAAACAATCAGGGGCAAGACTCCACAGCTGGCGTTAATTTTCAAGTGGAGCTTGATTAATAATCCCAGCTCCAGTCTGCGGCAATTGGCGATTAGGGTGAAAGATAAAATTGCCTCATTGTTTAAGAGCGATACGGCTTTGGCGGTGGCGATCACGGATAATAAAGCGACATCAACTAAAAAAGTTGCCGCGGCCACTAAAGCCAAAACTACGACCACGGCTAAAGCCAAAACCACCAAGACGGCTGCCACTAAGGTGACAACGGCTAAAACTACCGCCACTAAGACTGCGACTGTTAAAGCAAGTACGACCAAAAAAACAAGCTCTACTTCGCCGGCAAACACCAGTGCTGCTAAGGTTGCGGTTGATAAAACGGCTCCGACTAATAAAGTAACCACGCCTAGCGTCCCAACCGCCTCGCCTCGTTTAAGTCCTGTGATTTCGGCCAACCCTACCACTCCCAGTGTGCCGGCAGTAGTTCCTCAGACTAATCCAGTCGTCAACCCGACGGTTAATAATTATAATACCACGGTAGTTAATAATACTCAGGCGGCGGTCAAACCTTTAATTTTAATCGGGGAGGTCGGAGAAGATTGGATTGAATTATATAATCCCAATGAAGAAGCGGTTGATTTATTTGACGGCGCTTATCGTTTGGAGAAAGCTAAAACTGCCGTTGATCCCGGAATTATGATGCGCTTCGGCAATGAGAGCGACGGGACTTATCCGGGCGGGATGGAAATTTCGGCCGGGGGTTCATATTTAATTGCGGCGGAAGACGCTCCGGCGGAATTAAAAGCCATGGCGCAGGCCATTGCTTCCAACACTAATTTTTCTTGGGGTGAATCAGGCTACACGATTTATTTGGGCACGGGCGCTATTAGCAGCAATACTGATTCGGATATTATGGATTATGTCGGTTTTGGTCCGGAGGCTAAATATTATGAAGGTTCCGCCCCGGCGCCCGCTTTGATAACGAATTCAATTTTAATTCGGAAAGCTGATGAGAATTCCTCGGCGGATAGTCTCAAGTCAGGCGGAAGCGATGAATTGTCGGGGCATGCTTATGATACTAACCAAAATCAATCAGATTTTATTTTATTAAATTTAGCTCCGGAAGTGATAGTTGATCCCGATAGTGGAGATAATGATGACCCGGCGACTTCCACTGAAATCGTGGTTAGTTCTACCCCCCGGATAGTAATTGCCCGAGTTTACGCGACCGGCGATGATGATTGGATTGATTTATATAATGACAGTGAAGTTGATTTTGATTTGGCTTTAAACAATTATCGCTTGGAAAAAGCCAAGACGGCGCTCGATCCGATGATCCTGATGAGAATCGGTAATGAAAATGACGGGACTTATCCGGGCGGAACGATTATTAAGGCTAAGTCATATTATCGTATAATTCGCGATGAAGCGAACGAGGACGTTAAGGCGACGGCCGATGCGATTGCGACCGGCAATAATTTTACCTTTGTCGGTTCCGGCTATACGCTTTATTTGGGGCTTGACAGTATCAGCGCGCCGGATGATGTTGATATTGTTGATCTGGTCGGTTTTGGCGCCGCCACTTATTATGAAGGCGCAGGACCGGCTCCGGAAATTTTGGATGAAGGTTTTTTGTCACGGAAAGTAACTTCGACTTCAACGGCTGAGAGCATGGCGGAGAATGGTCCGGAATACGGTTTAGGCGCGGCTTATGACAGCAATGATAATCAGGCTGATTTTGTGGCTATCGGCGGCCAGACGGCCTCTATTGGCCCTAATACCGGCTATGATTCGCCAGGTTTGGTCCATTTATGGCATTTTAATGAATGCGGCGGCAATCTTCTTAAAGACGCGGTGGGAAGCAATGATTTTGAGGTTCCGGTTACTTGGCGGAAGGGGAAATGGGGCTGCGCTATTGAGCAATTCTATACTTATCCGCCGCTTCAAACCGATTTGGCCGATTTAAGCGGCGATGGACTTTCTCTTGCTTTCAATTACCAAAATATTTCCGGAATCGGTCGGACTAATATTGCTTTATCCGGCCCGGACGGGGGAATTAATGTCGTGTTTGATCCGAGCTTTACCGAGGCCAATGGTTTGCCGACTTCTTTCCGTTCCAATGATATTAAATGGCCGGCTGACGGCGCCTGGCATCATGGAGTGTTTGTTTTAAACGGCGCTTCTGATTATTGGGAACTTTATCTGGACGGTCAGCGAGTCTATCAGCAATATTTTGAAGCGATTTTCTCCAAAACTTTCAATAACTTGGCTATTGGTGATAATAATGGTTATAATTATTTGGATGAAGTGGCCATTTGGGAAAGAGCTTTGAGCGGGGAAGAGATTAATAATCTTTGGTTGGCGCAAAGTGAATTAGCTCCAGTTCAGTTGGGACCGGAACAGGTTACCCCGGTTGAAATTCATCATTGGAGTTTTGATGAGAGAAGCGGGACAACGGCGGTTGATGATATCGCCGGCGATAGTTTAGCTGTCAATGTCAACCAATGGGTGCGTCTTGGCCATGACGGCGCCGCTATTTCTCATAATGTCTATAATAATCGAAAGATGACGCTTAATCTTTCTCGGGAAATTAGAAGCGCCGATTTAAGTTTGGATTTTTGGTGGCGTAATCGGAGTTATCCCAATGAAGGCCGCGGTAATTTCAGCTTGCTCAGCCCCAATAAAACATTTTTTGCTTTAGTGGTCACCCCTTATCGTCCCGCTTATTACGTCAATGGCGATTATGGCATAATCAGTCAGGGAAATGGCTTAACCGTTCCGTTTGACGACGTTTGGCATCATTTAGTTCTGGTTTATGATTCGTTTGATAATAAAGTGAATTTTTATGTTGACGGCGAATTGAAATATAGCGTTTTCCACGCGGCCTTACCGGACGAAGCGATTACCCAGTTTGAAATTTATGACGCCAATTGGGAATACGAAATTGATGATTTTAGTATTTGGCAAGGAGCTCTAAAGGCTTCCCAGGTAAAGACTATTTACCAAAATGAAACAGGTGGTAATTAGTCTTTAGCCAAAGATTAATATTTATAAAAGCCCCTTAACTTAAGGGGCTTTTAGGTGTTTTAAAGTATTTGACTATATTTGTTACAATTACAGCAATTAGGGTTACCTTCTGGGTTCCGTTCTAAGGTATACTGGTGGCAAGATTATTTAATCAATAACTTCCATCAATATGCCAAGAAGAAATACCCAAGAGGCTCTAATCGCTATGAAAAAGGAAATCCTAGGCTCTTGTATCGCCAAAAGAATGAAGTGCAAGGACGGAGCCAAAATCCTCCACTTGCATCCCAAGTCATTTTCGAGGCTAAAGCGACACTATCTTGAAGAGGGTGAAGCAGCTTTGGTTACCAAACCCCCAGGACCCAAAAATGGTTTTGTGGCCGGCAACAGAACGCCGGAATGGTTAGAGAGCGTAGTCAGTGAACTAGCCCAAAAGAATATTTTTTCCGGTCCCATGGAATTATCAGATATGCTTTTTGATGAGCGATCTATTCGGCTAGATCAATCAACCATCTTCCGCATCTTACGGCGAAAACGCGTTCGTTATTACCGAGCTTATGTCATGCCAAAAAGGAATCCAAGGCTATATTGCCTAGAAACCCCAGGAGAAGAGCTCCAATTGGACGCTTGCTATCCCTATGGTCGTGGTCGTCAGATCTGCTGTTTTGATGCCATTGATGATTGTTCTCGCCATGTTGTGGGCAAGATGTATACCAGAGAAACGGCCGAGAACGCCATCGATTTTATCAAATATTTATTAATCCACGTTCCTTATACCGTGAAACGGATTCGCATTGACAATCGTAGTCGCAAACAGATATCAGATTTTTGCAAATCAATCGGTATCGAAGTTATCGTCAATGTCGCCCACCAACCAAAACAGAACGGCAAGATTGAAAGATTCCACAGAACGGTCAAGAACAAGTTATTCTGGAAGCATTGTCATATCTATGATGATATTAATCTGATTGATTACAAACTGCAGCAATGGCTGGTCTATTACAACGAACAGCGTCGTCATGGAGGTTATGGTATGAACCGGCTGACGCCGGCCCAGAAACTAGCCAGCTCTTTGTTTAATTCATTATATATATTGCCTTTGAAAAAGGTAACCTTGACTATGCAATCGTACATTTATTGACAAAAATAATGAAATATGATACAATGAAGGCATTAAAGTTTCTTTGAAAACTTAATTGATCTAGTATTCACCAAAAAAATCTATATATCATGACAACTGATGAAATGAGGGATAAACATGTCCCAAGCAAAGCGAGATTTGACGGAGTCAGTGTTAATCTGACTGTCATTTCTTCCATTATTATTAGCGTCTTAGCATCAATCCCGGCTTTCTATTTTCTGGGAATTTGGTTTGGCGCTTTGACTATTCTTCTCGGCACAATCGTGCTTTACTTTTTATTCTACGCTTACTTTTTTACCACAATTCAAAAAGTCCCTGAAAGCTTTGAATGGATTATTGAATTTATGGGAGGTTTCTATGTGGTGTGGGCCGCCGGTGGCCATATGTATTTTCCTTTTTTCGGTTGGATTACCCAACGGGAAGAAATCTTTTTAGGAGAAGATGAAATTGAATTATTTCCTGACCCTAAAGATTTAATTGATTTGGAAGATGCTTCTTGCCATTTTAAGGCCGCCATCGTAGTTAAGGTCAAGAACTCTCTTCTGGCGGTTTATAACATTGATAATTATAAAGACGCTGTTAGAAAGCGAGTTGCCGGACTATTACGCTCTCACTTGAGTAAGTACACCCTGGATAAAGCCAACGAAGAAAAGCATGAGCTTGATCTTGGTTTTATAATCTCCAGTTCCAAGACTGATCCTGATTGGAAGAACAAACCGTTTTATCTTGAGATTCTAAATGACTGGGGAGTGGAACTTTTGAAGTTGATGGTCTTTGATCTGGAATTAACGGCTGAAGATATTGCCGCCAGACGACGTAAACAAGAAGCTATCATTAACAAAGAAGTGGCCGAGATCAACAAGGATATCAAAATCATTAACGCCGAAGGCGATGCCGAAGCTATTAAGAAAATGGCTGAAGCCCATTTGGTAGAACTTAAAAATGAAGGACTTGGTATTGAAGCCCAAATTAAATCTCTGGTCAGTATTGATAAATTAACGGTTGAGGCTGCTACGGCCTTAGTTACCGATCGCTTCAAATGGAGCCAAATTGGCGACAAATCATTGATTATCGAAGGCGGTAATAGTGGAACAGCCGGAGAAGGCGCCAAGTTTGGCGCTGGAATGCAAAAAGGTAATAATTTTTAAAGTTAGGAGGACTTATTATGACACAGATAATGCAGAGCCCTAACTTTCTAGGTCAGGGCGGAGTTACTAAAAAAGATGGTGTTGATGTCGAAGATGATGGTAATAAAAAACCTAAATTCAATTTTTGGAAAGAATTTTTGGAAGGCCAAACTCTTCGCGCTAAGTTAGCTAAAATTGGTGTAGCCTTTGGTGTAGCCAAGCTCGTTCTGTTGGTCGCTAATGTTATTTGGTTTTATGATCACTCGTTTTCGGTTAATGCTGATCTGGATTTTGCAGTTAAGACGATTTGTGTTTTTGTTGCCGCCGCTATAATTTTAATGGTAGCCGATGCGATTTTAAAAACATCAGGCAGAGCGACTAAGTTAGCTTTCGGTTTATTCTTATTTGTAACTATCGCCGGCCATTATTATCCGGCACCGTATTACAAAGATGGAAAGCCGACGGTCTATGTTAACAGTCGCACCGGTGATGTTTATCAAGACGCTTACGCCGACATTCAACATGACGCCAGAACTAATCGCAATTACTTCTTGCACCCCAGATCAAACGACACGTGCTGGAATGATTCGCCGAAAAATGTGGAGTTAATTGACTTATTGTTTAAGCATCAACGACATTCCAGTCCCAGTTCAAGTTACAATCCACCTTCTGGTTCCATTTTGTATTCCATTTCCGGTTCGCCCTATATCTTTACTTTAAAGGCCGGGCAGACTTTGAATCATTGGGTTACTTTTCAGCAGGACAGGGATGTTCATTTTGAACTATCATCCGATAGTGATAGTTGTGATTACTTCATAGTTTATTCAAAAAATGAACAATATCATGACGAAGGTTCGTTGGATATGAAAATTCCGGACCATGATCCGAGTATATTTTTCCTAAAAGCAGGAAAAACGGATCAGGTCATAATAATGAAATTGAAAGAATATTAGATTAAAAAAGGGGACAACCAATGCCCCCTTTTTTTTATTTCCAAAATATGGTTTAATGTAAGTAGTCTTAATTCACTTTATCTTATAAAAATATGCGTAAAAAGTTAATTTTATTAATTTTACCGGTTTTTTTTCTTTTATTTGTGGCATTTCCTGTGTTAGCGGCTTTAAATTCTAATGATCCAGCCGCTGCTACTAGTGTAAGTTTAACTAATCCTTTGGAAGTCGCTGGAGTCACCACCCCTCAACAATTGATTGGTAAGATAATCAGTGCTGTTTTAGGAATTATCGGTTCTGTCGCCCTCTTAATGTTTATCTTCGGCGGGTTGGTTTGGATGACTGCCGGTGGCAATGAAAAGAAGGTCAGCCAGGGTCGTGATATCTTGATGTGGGCCGCCATTGGTCTTATTATTATCTTTATCTCTTACGCCGCCGTTCGCTTCTTGCTCGGAGAGGTGCTGAGAGTTTAATATCAGGCTAAAATAGGTTGGTTCTATTTGGTAAGTCCACGCACATTTCGGACAAATTAAGTTGGGGCCAAAAATAGAAAAGAGCGGTATAATAGTAGCGTTAGACTAATAACAAAACTATTAAAACCACTCAATTCTATGGCTAATTATAACACTTTCACCGATTATGAAAAGCAGAGAAAACTACAGGAGATAGAAGAAGAATGTCAGCGGGTTAAAAGAGGCAAATACTGGGTGTTGAAAAAACTGGGTATTCCCAGGAGCACCTATTATGATTGGTTAAAAACAGGGGGTAAGACTAAG
>MNUV01000005.1 GCA_001871235.1 Candidatus Falkowbacteria bacterium CG1_02_41_21 | reverse complement strand
AAATCGATGTCCAGTGCTCATCTCAAAAAGAAGTTTAAATTTATCAAAACAATGTATCTTGATGGCGGCATCTGGAGTGTCGGATATTTTTCATCAACTATTGGGCTGAATGAAGCTCAAATAAAGAAATACATTGCCTGGCAAGGCCAGAAGGATATGCCTCAAGTTAGCACGCTCGGGTTTTGATGACGATAACAGGAAACCCCGTATGAAAAAAGACCATCATTTATGATGGCCTTTTTGAGTGCGGGGAGGATGTCATTCTTGATAAAAATAAAAAAATAAGCTAAAATTAAGAGGTATTTATTAACAGGGATAGAAGCCTAAAAGTCCATAAAATAGGCTTAGTTTTAATTATATGAGCATTATTAGCATTAAAGAAATCCACCGCCATTATACAGACCATTTAAACCAAGAAATTAAGGTGGTCGGTTGGGTACGGACAGTCCGATCTTCCAAGGAGTTTGGTTTTATTGAACTCAACGACGGCAGCTTTTTTAAGGGTCTGCAGATTGTATTTGATGGACAATTGAAGAATTTTTCGGAAATTGAAAAGACCACTATCGGCTCAGCCTTAGAAATCGTCGGTATTTTGGTGGAATCTCCGGCCGCCGGTCAACCCTTTGAGCTCAAAGCCTCCAGTGTGGCTGTTTTGGGTTTGGCCGAAGCCGATTATCCTTTGCAGAAGAAGAAACATAGCTTTGAATTTCTCCGCACCATCGCTCATCTGCGACCGCGCAGCAATACTTTTTCGGCGGTTTTCAGATTGCGGTCGGTGCTCAGTTTCGCGATTCATAAATTTTTTCAGGAGAAGGGTTTTATTTATGTTCACTCTCCCATTATCACCACTTCGGATTGCGAAGGCGCCGGTGAAATGTTTAATGTGACGACTTTGGATTTGAATAAAGTGCCAAAGAATGAAGCGGGCGAGGTTGATTATAGCTCTGATTTTTTCGGTAAGAAGGCCGGACTGACGGTCAGCGGGCAATTAAACGCGGAAGCGATGGCTTTAGCTTTCAAAAACGTCTATACCTTCGGCCCGACATTTCGGGCGGAAAATTCCAATACCACCCGACACGCTTCAGAGTTTTGGATGTTGGAGCCGGAAATTTTCTTTGCTGATTTGAATGACGATATGAAATTGGCGGAAGAGATGATCAAATACGTGATTACTTATGTGCTCCAAGAATTGCCGGAGGAAATGGAATTTTTTAATAAGTTCATTGATCCGACTTTGTTAGAGCGCTTGAATGCTTTGGTTAATTCCGAATTCAAGAAGATGACTTATACCGAAGCGGTGGATGTTTTATTGCAGTCAGGCCAAAAATTTGATTATCCGGTTAAGTGGGGCATTGATTTACAAACTGAACACGAACGTTATCTGACCGAACAAGTGGTCAAAGGGCCGGTCTTTTTAATTGACTATCCTAAGGATATCAAGGCTTTCTATATGCGTTTAAATGACGATCAGAGGACCGTAGCGGCCATGGATCTATTAGTTCCGGGTATCGGTGAAATTATCGGCGGCAGCCAAAGAGAAGAGCGTTTGGATCTGCTAACAGCTCGTTTGAAAGAGTTTAATCTCAACCCGGAAGACTATGCCTGGTATTTAGATTTACGAAAATATGGCGGCGCCAAGCACGCCGGTTTCGGTTTGGGCTTCGAACGAGCCCTGATGTATTTAAGCGGCATGGCCAATATCCGAGACGTGATTCCGTTTCCGCGCACTCCAAAAAATGCCGAGTTTTAATTAACATAAAACAAATCTATGACTCCCAAAATTAATTCGCCCAAGTTCGTGTTTTATTACCTGCTCGTTTTAGTGGCTCTAATTTTTACCGCTATTGCTACCGGCCAGATTATTTTTCAATTTATTAATCAAAACCTGCCGGATATCTTCGGTCAATATGGCACCGATTTTTCTTCCGATATTTTGAAGTTTGCCATCTCGGCCATTTTGATTGCCGCTCCGATTTTTTACATCGTTTCCAATTTGATTTACAAGCATTTGTTTAAAGGTGATATGGAAAAGGATTCCGAGATTCGCCGCTGGTTAACTTATTTTATTCTTTTCATTTCAGCCGTGATTATTATCGTTTTTTTGATTATCACTATCAATAATTTCTTAAACGGGGAATGGACCAGCAAGTTTTTATTGAAAATGTTGACGGTCATCGGTCTGGCGGCCATGGTTTTTAGTTTTTATCTGTACGATATCCGGCGCCCAAAGGTTTTGGGTAAGAAGGACAAGGTTTTTCGGGTTTATTTTTTTGCTTCCTTAGCGATTATTGTCACTGTCTTTAGTGCCGCCTTATTTATTGTGGAAACACCGCAACAAGCTCGTGATCGGCGGATTGATGAACGGATTATCAATAATTTCTATAACATTGAAAGTGGTATCAATTCTTATTACAATACTAATCATAAATTGCCGGCAACCCTGGATGATATCCAGAAAGAATCTATTGCGACCGACAGCTTGATTGATCCCGGCACTCGAGAAACTTTTGGTTATAAACCGGGAAGCGATGTTAACTATCAATTATGCGCTAATTTCAGGACTGATAACAAGAATAGTAAAGACGTTGCTTATCAATACTTAGATCAAAATCGACGCCATGCGGCCGGCTCCGAGTGCTTGGATTTCAGGGCCTATGACGATAATCTAAAAGAACCGGTTCCGGCTTCAGTTTCAACCCCAGTTAAATAATTATGATGGAATTTACCACTGCCAAATTCAGCGGTCCGCTAGAGCTTCTTTTGTCACTGATTGAGAAGGAGGAGATGGATATTACGGAAATTGCTCTGGCTAAAATCGCTGATGAATATATCGCTTATTTAAAAAATTCAGTCCATATTGATCCGGAACAAGTGGCTGATTTTTTGGTGATTGCCGCTAAGCTGTTGTATATTAAATCCAAGGCTTTACTGCCATATCTTTCCAGTCCAGAAGAGGATGAAGAAATTGAAGAGTTGGAGCAGCAGTTGCGCATGTATAAAGAGTTTTTGGAAGCGGCTAGGGGTTTGGAGAAGATGCTGGCCAGAAAGAAATTTTCCTTTATCCGAGATCTGGGGAAGAGTGGTAAGCGGCGCCAATTATTCGTTTGGCAGAAATTTTCTCCGCCCAAGAACTTGACCAAGGAAATGTTGCGGGAACATTTTAATTATATTTTGGGATTTTTGACGGCAGAGCAGCAAGAACTGAAGGGGGAAGTGATTGAATATAAAATTAGTATTGAGGAAAAAATTAGTTTTATCCAAAGAAAATTGCTGGATAAAATATCGTTTACTTTTAGCCAGGTAATTAAAGAAGCCGGCAATAGAACTGAAATTATCGTCAGCTTCTTGGCGGTCCTGGAACTGGCCAAACAAAGAGAATTAGAATTTGAGCAAGACGGCTTGTTCAGTGAAATAATTATTAATAAATTGAATTAAATCTATGGTGACATTAAAATCTCAACTGGAATCTCTGCTGTTTGTGGCCAATAAGCCCCTAACCGTCAAAGAGTTAGCTGATTTATTAAAAATTAAGCCTAATGAAGTTGAGGCGGCCATGGATGAATTGTCGGCCGACTATGCCGGCGCCGGTTCCGGCCTGCAAATCATTAAGAATAACGGCAAATATCAGATGGTCAGTTCGGCGGAGAGCGCCGCCATTGTTCAGGAATTTATCAAAGATGAAACCAGCGGCGAATTAAGCCGTCCGAGCCTGGAAGCCTTAACCGTCATCGCTTATCGCGGGCCGATAACCAAAATTGATTTAGACCGGATTCGGGGCGTTAATTGTTCTCTAATTCTGAGAAATTTATTAATTCGCGGTTTGATTGAAGAAAAAGCCGACAAGGAAAAAGCCATCAGTTTTTACAACGTCACCATCGATTTTATTCGTTATTTAGGGATTAATAAGCTGGAAGATCTGCCGGATTATGTCAGACTTCATCAAGACGATACTATCGCTAAGATTTTAAGCCGGGAAGAGCCAATGGCCGTAGTTGCCGATACTCTTTAAATTAAATTTTTATGATGGGGCAAATTATCCTTACTATTATCAGTTCGTTTTTTTTGTTGAATGTTAATCTCAATAATGTTTTTTCTTTCGCTGATAATCCCATTAGCCCGGAAGCGGTAATTGAAAAACAAACCACTATCCATTTGCCTCAGAAGAAAGTTGGCATCCCAGATATTGAAGTTTCCGCTTATAGCGCCGCCGTGTTTGATATCAAGAACAAGCTGTTTATCTTTGAAAAAAATTCCAATGATCGTTTGCGCATCGCCAGTATCACTAAATTAATGACGGCCTTGGTTTGGTTGGATAATAATCCCGGCTGGGACCAGATTTATGAAATTAAACGGGAGGACCGGCGAGACGGCGGTAAAATTTATCTGTATCTGGGCGACAAGGTGACTGTCAGGAATCTTTTTTATGCCATGTTGGTGGGCTCGGACAATAGCGCGACGATTGCCCTGATTCATTCAGCCGGTTTGAGCGAGGCGGATTTTGTCATTAAAATGAATGAAAAAGCGAAAGCTTTGGGCTTGCTGCAGACTCGCTTTGTCGATCCCGTTGGGCTTAGCAACAGCAATATTTCCACCGCCCGAGAAGTGGCTTTACTAGCCCAAGCCGCTTTAGGCCGGAGTGAGATTAATCAGGCGGTGGCTACCGAAAAAACGGAGTTTTCCACTATAGCCGGAGTGTCTAAGGCTATTGAATCCACCGATGCTTTACTTAATAATTTCTCGGATAATAATATTAGGATTATGGGCGGGAAAACCGGTTATACTGATTTGGCGGGATATTGTTTCGTGGCTAAATTTATTGATGCCAGTCAACATGAGATAATTTCGGTCGTTTTAAATACTCCGAGCGAGGCTGATCGTTTTAAGCAAACCGCTAAATTAGTGCGTTGGATTTACGACAGTTATGAATGGTAATTATTAATATTTTATGAGTTTATTCTTAAAACTTTTTTCTCAACTTAAACATTTTGTTGCCCAGCATTATCCGAAATTATATTGGCGATTATGGCGTCATAAATCAATCGTTAAATTTTTTATGTCCGGGCCAATCGCGGGAGCCGTGGATTTGTTGGTACTGTATATTTTGCACGGGCTATTACAGATCTCGGTTATTTGGTCAACCAGTCTAGCTTATATTCTTTCCTTTTGGGTTAGTTTTTATCTGCAAAAATTTTGGACTTTCTGCAATCACAACAAGAAACATGTCTATCACCAATTAAGCTTATATTTTTTGTTCGCTTTAATCAATTTGAATATCAATGGTTATCTGATGCACATCTTGGTTAACCGTTATCAAGTTTGGTATTTATTGGCCCAATTGATCGTCAGTTTGGCGATTGGCCTAGAGAGTTATTTGGTTTATCGTTTTATCATTTTTAGAAAACATCATGATGATAAATATTAATAATAAAATATGAAATTAACGATTAAAAGAATTCAATTACCTGAGACCCCGGAAAGCTTTTTGCATCATGCCGGCTGGGGTTTGATTTATGATCGGCGGCGAGGGGTCAATAGTTTCGTCAAACGTCTCGGGTCAGGTTTCTATCCTCGTCTTCATCTTTATGTCGATGAGCGCGATGATTCGGTTGTTTTCAATATGCATTTGGATCAAAAGGAGGCCAGTTATGCCGGCAGCCATATGCATAATGCGGAGTCTGATAGTGAATTGGTGGCGGCTGAAATTGAGAATATCAGGCAGTCATTAGGGATCAGTTCCGGCCCAGAGAAGGATTATAATCAAACTGGAACTAATTCAAAAAAAGATGAGGTCGGTATTAAAATTTCCCAGTCTCAATATAATCCCGGAAATTTTGCGGCTGATTTGGCCGATTTAAAGGTTGCCAAACCAAAGAGTTTTTGGCAACGATTATTCGGGCTATAATATTAAAATATGAATCCGGCAGAAGAGATAAAATCAAAATTGGATATTACGGAAGTATTGGGAGAATATATCTCCCTGCGGCCCGCCGGCGGTAATCTGCGGGCAGTTTGTCCGTTTCATCAAGAAAAGACCCCGTCTTTTATGGTTTCTCCCGAGAAACAAATCTGGCATTGTTTCGGTTGTGGCCGGGGCGGTGATATTTTCGGTTTTGTGATGGAAATGGAAGGATTAAATTTTAGTGAAGCTTTGCGTCTCCTGGCGCCGAAGGCCGGAGTAACTTTGAAACGGGAAGATGTCGCCGAGACTTCTAAACGGAGCCGTTTGTTGGATATCTTGGCCATAGCCGCCGATTATTATCATTTGCAGCTTTTCAAGAATGAAGCCATTAAAAATTATTTGAAAACTAGGGGACTCAATGAAGAAACTGTCCGTAATTTCAAAATCGGCTATAGTCCGGACAGCTGGGATGATATCATTAATATTTTAAAAACAAAAAAATATAGTGATGAAGAAATTTTTCTGGCCGGTTTGAGCGCCAAAAAAGAGGGAACCGCCAAGTATTATAATCGTTTCCGCGATCGGATTATGTTCCCGATTAATAATGTGGCCGGGCAGACTATCGGTTTTTCGGCTCGGGTCAATCCAGCGAACACTAATCCCGAGTTAGACAAGATGGGCAAATATATCAACAGTCCGCAAACTAATGTCTATGACAAGAGTCGGGTTTTGTTCGCTTTGGATAAAGCGAAGCAAGCGATTAAGCAAGAGAATCTGGTAATAATCGTGGAAGGCCAAATGGATGCCATTTCTTCGCATCAGCATGGATTTAAAAATACCGCGGCATCTTCGGGAACCGCTTTGACCGGCGAGCAAATTAAATTAATCAAACGCTATACCAATAATGTGGCTCTCGCTTTTGATGCCGATAATGCCGGACAAATCGCCGCTGATCGCGGGATTAAAGAGGCGATGGCGGCGGAACTGGATATTAAGGTGATTATTATTCCCGGCGGCAAGGATCCCGACGAAGCTTTAAAAAATAATCCGGCGGCTTGGGGCGAGGCGATTAAAGCCGCGGCTCCGATGATGGAATATTATTTCGCTAAAGTGCTCGGCGAGTCCGATTTGACGCAAGCCTCCGGCAAGAGATTAGTGGCCAAAAAGATTTTGGAGATGATCAATAAATTTAGCAACAAGATTGAAATTGACCATTGGTTGAAACGACTGAGCGAAAAAATTGATATTGGCGAGGAAGTATTGCGAGAAACTATCAATACCCTGAGAAAACCGGGGGAAATTAATAATACCCCCAAAATTAGTTTGGCCGATCGGATTGATACTCGCCAGAGCCGAGAAGAGAGGCTGTCCGAATTGCTCCTGTCCTTGGTCCTTAAATATCCCGATTTTACCGAATATGTGGCTAATAATCTCGCCAGCGAGCATCTGGATGGGCTCCATAATCGCTTGTTTTACAATCAGCTGATAATCTATTATAATACTAATAAGGCCTTGGATTATCGCAGTTTTCGGGGCCACTTAGAATCCCAAAATCCGGCGTTAGCTTCTCAGCTTGATACTTTGTCGCTTCTGGCTGACAAGGACTTCGCCGAGATGGATTTAGTTTTGGTCAGAGGTGAAATTATTAAAATCATTTTAGCTTTAAAAAAATTTAATCTCAAGAATCGCATGACCGAAATTGAGAAACAAATCGCTTCGGCCGAGAATAATAATGACAGTCAGGCCAGTAGCGATCTGATGTCAAAACTTAAACTTCTTTCCGAAGAATCGAAAGAACTGGATATCTAAAAATATGACAGTTAAGAAACCTAAAAAAGTCAGTGCCAAGAAACCGGCGCCGAAATTAAAAAAATCTATTATGAAGGCGAAGTCAGCTAAGGCGTCAGGGGCGGGCAAAAAACCAAATAAAAAAAAGTTTTTTCCGACTAAAGCTAAACCTAAAGCTCAGGTTAAGGTTGCTCCCAGAGTTAAAGAAGTGGTGCGAGAGAAAAAGGAAGTGATTAAACCAACCGAGGAAAAGATGTTGGCGATTATCAGTAAGGGTCGGACTCGAGGCTTTGTAACCGAAACCGAATTATTATATCTATTCCCGGAGTTAGAAGAATATGTCTATGATTATGATATTTTTTTAGGACGACTCCAAGAAGCCGGCGTCAAAATTATTGAAGACGGCGGCGGTATTTTAGGCCGCAAACCGGAAGTGCCGGTGAAGGGTAAAGGCGGCAGTATGGGAATTGATTTGGCTAAACTGAGCGCCGACTCCATTCAGATGTATTTGAAAGAAATTGGTAAAATCCCATTGTTGAGTGGTGATGAAGAAGTGGAACTGTCTAAGCGGAAAGAGAAGGGTGATAAAGAAGCGGAAAGAAAAATTATTGAAGCCAATTTAAGATTAGTCGTTTCCATTGCCAAGAAGTTTGCCAGCGCTAAGGGCTTGAGTCTGCTAGATTTAATTCAAGAAGGCAATATCGGATTGTTTAGAGCCGTCGAAAAGTTTGAATACAAGAAGGGCTTTAAATTCTCCACTTATGCCACCTGGTGGATCAGGCAGGCGATTACCCGAGCATTGGCCGATCAGTCGAGAACTATCCGCATTCCCGTTCATATGGTGGAAACTATCAATAAATTTCAACAGGTGCAACGCTTCTTGATTCAGGAATTGGGCAGAGAGCCTTTAGCTGAAGAGATTTCGGCTGAAATGGGCGAAGATTTGGAGAAAGTCAGATATATCATCAAGATTTCGCAAGATACTATATCGCTCGAAACCACGGTCGGCGACGATGAAGATAATTCCACCCTGGAAGACTTTATTGAAGACGTCAAAAATGAAACCCCGGACAGAGTCGCCGCTTTGCAATTATTAAGAGATTACGTCAAAGCCATTATCATTAATCTCTCCCCGCGAGAACAGAAAATTCTGGAAATGAGATTCGGATTAGTGGATGGCGTGGCGCATACTCTGGAAGAGGTGGGACAGGAATTTGAAGTGACCCGCGAACGTATCCGGCAGATTGAGGCTAAGGCGCTGGAGAAGATTAGAAAGTTCAAGGGGTTGGAGAAATTGAGAGATTACTAGTTAAAATACCTCGAAATACGGGTTGACAAAACCTTAGTTTTTACGATATTATACCTTTATTGTTAGACAATTTAATATATTCCCGGGTAGCGCAGCGGTAGCGCAGTTGGCTGTAGAATGATGCAGCTCTCTTGAGTAATCAAGGGATGAAGAATAAGGTGAATTGCTGGAAGCCTAAAGACTCTTTAACCAGAGAATATGGTAATCAGCAGCCAAGCTCTGAAGTTCAGGGAAGGTTCAGAGACTATCCCGAAAGGGAGTACTTCTCTATAGCAAATAGGGCAGGAAGCGCCTTGCATCCTAGATTTTAGGATGATGATATAGTCCACCCCTCATGGAAACATCTGGATAAGTGTAACCAATTGGTCGTCGGTTCGAATCCGACCCCGGGAGCAAATCAGGATAAGCAGTCGCGAAAGCGTCTTCTTTTCTGTAATATGAGCCAAAAATTACAGGTTCGGAAGTGGCGTTTAGCTTTTTTAAATCAGCGTTAATCTATGGCTCTACGTCGAAAAGTGTGTATAACTCCAGAGCATTGCGAAGGGTAAAAGGCCTAAAATCAGCTTGCGGACATAGGTTTCCACATTCCTAAAGCCAAATGATTTTCTCTTGATTAATTTGCATTTAGTATGAAGTCCTTCGGTGTAGGCATTAGTAATTCGGCAATTAAAATAATTAAGTATTTCCGTTTCCCAGTTAATTAAAGTGCGGCCCAATTCTCGAAGCTCAGCTTCTTTTGATCTCAATAATTCTTGTTTCAATATTTTAAACTTT
>MNUV01000013.1 GCA_001871235.1 Candidatus Falkowbacteria bacterium CG1_02_41_21 | reverse complement strand
TCCAGACGATATGATATTGATTGTGGTAGATGACGTGAGCTTGGCGGAAATATTTCATGCTTACATTATAGCAAGGAATTGAAGATAGTGGATAAGCGGCATATAAAAAGAGCTGATTCATTGCAGAAACAGCTCTTTAATTTCAAAAAAAATAAGTTCAACTTTTTTTCTGCCAAGACTGCATTAATTTTATGGCCCCGATGCTCATAAAAGTATTGGCCAAAACTGCCAGGGGAAAGGTAGCATAGGTCAGCGAATTGTCCGCCATGACATAATATTCCTGGCTGTTGGTAAAATCGCCCACCGACGACAAAACCAAGAAATATACTAGACTGATACCAATCAATACTAGAAAGGCTATGCTTATTTTAAAATAAACATTTGGGCCTTGAAGATACATCTGTTTAATACTTGTTAACATAAAACCTCCTATTTTTTATTTAGATGATTATTTTAAAAGAGCAAAAAATATTTTCTCTGTGCGCCCAGATGGACTCGAACCATCGACCCCGGCCTTATAAGGGCCGTGCTCTAACCAGCTGAGCTATGGGCGCTCTGCTCTAGATTAATTTATCATTCCAGATGACTTTTGACAAGTTAAGAGTTTAACTTATCTAATTTATTTTGGAGAGTATTGGTAATTTCCTGCCTAAAAGCCGCTAAAGGCTGAGAGCTGGAGAGATAAGCTATTTTGCGGCCGCCGGAGGGATTAAATTCCTTGACCAGTTCCACGGCATTAACATTCTTGACGGCATAGATGATTGCCTTGGTTTTAAATAATCCTTCGCTTTGATTATTATGAGCCACAATAGTTTCGCTGGATTCGGCGCTCTCGCTTTCTTCCAGCGGATTTTCGGTAAGAGAATAGAAGATTGTTATAAGCTTGGCCTGAGGCATATTTATTATCAGCTCATCAATCACTTCTAACAGATTATCTTCTACCGAATCGGTTTCGGAAAAATCATTTTGAAATAGTGATGACCACAGAAGTTGATTATCGTTTAAACCATTTAGATTATTGAGCACCCGTCCCCATAATTTTAAGACCGACAAATCGCGCGAACGATATAAGCGGTTAACGATTTCTTCCCGTCTGGCTCCCAGCTTGATGAGCTCCGAAGTAACAGTCAAAGAATGCGGCGTCAGGTTCGGCGTCTTAAAACTCTTAGTCTTGTAAATAATTCCGGCCAAGAGACAAGTGGCGATATCCTCATCAATTAATTCCACCTGATAGTCCCGAAAGATTTCAAATAAAACTTCCGTGGCCGAAACGGCATTCAACTCCACAAAATTGACTTGTCCAAACTCTTCATTGGCCGGGTGATGATCAATATTGATAATGGTGGTTTTATAGAAAAAATCCACATTATTGTCATAAATCTTGCCCAAAGACTCTAAATCCGGGGCATTTAAAGTGACAATCAAATCATATCTATAACCCGAAGTGCCGGTCGTCACATCATCCTTGGTAAACCAACCGTCTTTAGGGGAAATGATAAAATCCAAAGTTTGGTCGGAAACCACATATTTAATCTGATCCACTTTGGCGTTAGTAATATTCAAAGAGACGATAAACTTAGCCAGGTTATCCAACGAGTTTTTGATATCCGAAAAGCCCGGCAAAAAAGAGAAGGCGCGACTCTTGGTATCAGAGATCGGCGCCGCGGCCATCTCCACGTTTTTACCCATTTTTTTCAAAAACCAATAAAAAGCCAGGGCCGAGCTAATGGCGTCCCCGTTCCAGTCCACCGGAAAAGAAATTAAAATATTTTGTGATTTTTCAATTTGATTGAAAATCTGTTGTTCGGCACTAATCATAAATAAACATTTGGCTAGAATAACTATTTAATATATCGTGCTTTTCAATTGACGTCAAGCTTTGTTTTTGTTAGGATAGGAGGGTATATAATCAATAAAATCAAGGAAAATATGCCAAAAGAGCTGGAAAAAACCTACTCGCCCGGACTATACGAAGACCAGATTTATTCCCTATGGGAAAAATCCGGCTTTTTTAATCCCGATAACCTCAATCTGCCTGAAAATGCCCCCACTTATACCATTGTTCTCCCTCCGCCCAACATTACCGCTAAATTACATTTAGGTCATGCCTCTACCGTCGCCATTGAAGATTTACTCATTCGCTATCATCGTCTCAAAGGCTATCGCACTCTCTGGATTCCCGGGACCGATCACGCCGCCATTGCCACGCAAAATGTCGTGGAAAAGAAAATCTGGGAAGAAGAAGGCCAGACCAGACATGATTTGGGGAGAGAGAAATTTTTGGCCAGAGTTTGGGAATTTCTCAACATAACCCAAACAACTATTTTGCACCAAATAAAAAAGATGGGGTCGTCTTTAGATTGGTCCCGGGTCGCTTTTACGCTCGACGAACCGCGGCAAAAAGCAGTCACCCGGATGTTTGTGGACATGTACCAAGCCGGGGCTATTTATCAAGGCGAGAGAATCGTTAACTGGTGTCCGAGATGTAAATCCACTCTGGCCGATGACGAAGTAGACTACCGAGCCCAAACCGCTAAAATTTATACTTTCAAATATGACACCAACTTTCCGTTCAGTATCGCCACTACTCGGCCGGAGACAAAATTGGGCGATACCGCGGTGGCCGTTAATCCCAAAGATGATCGCTACGCTCAATATATCGGGCAAGAATTTGACGTGGATTTTTGTGGCGCCAAATTGAAGATAAAAATTATCGCCGATTATAACGTGGAAATGGAATTCGGTACCGGCGCCCTCGGCGTCACTCCGGCGCATTCCATGGTTGATTGGCAAATGGCCGAAAAAAATAATCTGGAGATTAAAAAGGTCATTAACGAAGACGGCCAAATTTATAATACCAACACTCCTTACGATGGCTTGGATGTCATTGTGGCGAGAAAACAAATCGTAGAAAAATTAAAGGAGAAAGGACTACTAGAAAAAGAAGAAGAGATGCCAAATAATCTCTCCGTTTGCTATCGTTGTTCTTCCCCCATCGAGCCTTTACCGTCCCAACAATGGTTTGTGGCCGTGGACAAGCCACTGCAAAAATTAGGCAACAAATCATTAAAGGCCAGAGCGCTGGAACAGGCGACAGAAAAAAATATTAACTTCTATCCCGATCGCTTTACCAAAAAATATTCCGACTGGATGAATAATCTGCACGACTGGTGCATCTCCCGTCAAATTTGGTTCGGCCACCAGATTCCGGTTTGGTATAAAGATAAAGCCATACTAGTCAGTGAGACTGCTCCGACTGAAAGCGGTTGGACCCAAGACCCCGACACACTGGACACTTGGTTTTCTTCCGCCATATGGACTTTTTCCACTTTGGGTTGGCCAGATAATTTTATTAACGGACAAAAAACCGGCGACTTGGCTAAATTCCATCCGACTCAAGTGCTGGAAACCGGCTATGAAATATTGACCCTCTGGGTCTCGCGGATGATTATGATGTCTCTTTTTGCCGTGGGTGAAATTCCATTTAAAGATGTTTATCTCCATGGCATGGTGCTGGATCAAAACGGCAAAAAGATGAGTAAATCCAAGGGCAACGGTATTGATCCGTTGGACGTCATTGCTAAATTCGGTTGCGATGCCGTTCGTTTGAGCTTGCTCTATGGCACTACTCCCGGAAACGATCAACGATTAGGGGAAGACAAAATCGCCAGCAATCGGAATTTCGTCAACAAGCTCTGGAACATTTCCCGTTACATCATCAGTTCCATTGATGAAAAATATTTATCGTCCACCGAAACCGCTTGGCCCGCCGCCAAAACTTTGGCCGATGATTGGATCCTAAGCCAACTAAGCCAGACCGGCAAACGAGTTGATACCTGTCTGACCAATTATGAATTCTCTCTGGCTGTTGACGCCTTAAATGATTTTACCTGGGATAAATTGGCCGATTGGTATTTAGAAATCGCCAAAATCGAAAAAGATAAAGATGCTATTTTAGCTTATATTCTAAAAACCATCCTAAAACTTTGGCACCCGTTCATTCCTTACGTCACTGAAGTTATTTGGCAGAATTTAAATCAATCGAAATTATTATTAGTCGAAACTTGGCCCACTATCGCTCAACCAGAATATCAAGCCAAAAATAATGAGGCCGACTTTAATTTCATCCAGGAAATTATCAGCGCCATCAGAAACGCTCGAGCCGAGAATAAGATAGGGCCGGCTAAAAAAATCAAGGCCACTATTTGCGCTCCGGAAAAAAGCGAACTAATTGCTGCCAATAAAGGTATCATTGCGGGTCTCAAAACTGGCATCATAGAATTAACTGTTCAATTATCCATCAAAGTGAATGATATTAAGGTAGCTGACTCTATCTTTATCCCACTGGAAAAAAATGAAATTTATTTGCTGGGTGCCAAAGATGAAGCCAAAGACAAAGAACGACTGGCCAAAGAAAAGGTTAATTTAGAAAAAGTTATCGCCGCCTTAGAGAGTAAATTAAACAATGCGGAATTTACCGCTAAAGCGCCGGCCCAAATTGTAGAAGCCGAACAAGCTAAATTAGCCAATTATCGCTTGGAACTCCAAAAAATAAGTAACTTATAATTATACATAAATATGACTCTCAAAAATTATCTCATCTTCATGGGATCAACTACGGCCCTTCTCTGGGGACTATTCTTTTTTGTGATTAATTTAATCAACCCCGACACCACCAATTGGTTGGGCTTTGTAATTTTCTACTTAGCGCTGTTCTTGGCTCTCTCCGGCACCACCGCCCTCGTCGGTTTTTTTATTCGCTTCAAGATTATGAAAAATGATTTGGCGGTCCGAGCAGTCAAAACCGCTTTCCGCCAATCGTTTCTTTTTTCCTTTCTGGTCTCGGCCATTTTATTCCTCCTCTCCCAAAAATTATTCAGCTGGTTTAATCTCATCCTTCTGGTCGTCATCATTTCCATCATTGAATTTCTGTTAATCAGCTCCAACAAAAAATAAATTATTATCATATTATGAAAAATAAACTGCAACAATTGAAGGACGAGATTAGCTCTCAATTAAACACCGTGGCCAATAATGAGTTGCTGCGTGACTTTGAGAACAAATATCTGAGTCGCAAAGGGAAATTGGGAAAATTGATGAAAGAAATTAAGGATTTAGGCGAAGACGCCCGTAAAGAAATCGGCCAATTCGCTAATACCACCAAGCAGGAAATAAACGCCAAATATCTGGAAATCAAGAAAAAATTTGCCACTGGCGGCCCAAAAAATGAATTCATTGACGTCACCCTGCCGGGAAACAATGTCAAGCACGGCCATCTTCATCCCATTACTTTGATTCAAAAAGAACTGGAAGAATTATTTACTTCCCTGGGATTTATCATTTTAGACGGTCCAGAGTTGGAAAGCGATTTCTATAATTTTGAAGCTCTAAACGTCTCTAAGCATCATCCCGCCCGCGATATGCAGGATACTTTTTATGTTGATAAAAAGAATGAAGCGGGTGAATATGACTTGGTGATGCGCACTCAAACCTCACCAGTCCAAATCAGAGCCCTGGAAAAACACGGCGCGCCACTCAGAGGAATTTCGGTCGGCCGAGTGTTTAGAAGTGAGGCTACCGATGTCCGCCACGAACACACTTTCTATCAAATGGAAGGTTTGATGGTCGGAGAAAAACTAAGCTTCGCCGACATGAAAGGCGTTTTAGAACTGGTCGGTAAAAAACTTTACGGTCCTGAAACCGAACTTCGGATGCGGCCCAAATTCTATCCTTTTGTGGAACCGGGTTCAAATGGTGAATATACCTGCTTCTTATGCGCCGGCCAAGGTTGTCGCGTGTGCAAACACAGCGGCTGGCTGGAAATATTGGGTTGTGGCATGATTCATCCCGATGTGCTGCGCGCCAGTGGAGTTGATCCGGAAAAATATACCGGGTTCGCTTTCGGCTTCGGCTTGAATCGCTTAGTCATGCTTAAATATGGCATTGACGATATCCGATTATTCAATAGCGGAGACATGCGTTTCTTAGCCCAATTTTAACTTACCATAAACTAAACTTTTATATATGTTATTATCACTCAATTGGTTGAAAGACCACGTCGCCATTCCTAAAAATATTTCTCCCGAAGATTTAGCTCAAAAACTGACTCTCCATACCGTGGAAGTGGAAAAAACCGAATCCCAAGCCGAACGCTTTAACCAAGTGGTCTTGGCCAAAATTCTCACCATCAGAAAACATCCCAATGCCGACAGGTTACAAGTGGCTACGGTTGATGCCGGACAAAAAGAAGAATTATCCATAGTTTGTGGCGCTCCCAATATCGCCGTGGGGCAAATAGTTCCGCTCGCTCTACCCGGAGCCGTTCTTCCTAACGGAATAGAAATCAAAGAGGCGAAAATGCGCGGGGAAAAATCCCAGGGCATGCTCTGCGCTGAAGATGAATTGGGTCTAGGGCATAACCACGACGGCATTATGGTTTTGCCGAAGGGCAAGCCGGGCCAAAGTTTTGCCTCTTATCTGAAATTAGATGACATTATCATTGAAGTGGACAATAAATCGCTGTCTAACCGGCCTGATCTTTGGGGCCACTATGGCATTGCCCGAGAAATCAGTGTTATTTTAAATACCAAATTGAAAGCCCTAGATTTTAGCCAGGTTAAATTAAGCCTCCCGGCCAATAAAAAATCGGAAGGATTAAAACCGCTGGATATCAAAGTGGAAAACTATAATCTCTGTCCGCGCTACATGGCGATTAAATTGGATAACATTGAGATTAAAGAATCTCCCGCCTGGTTGCAAGCCAGATTAATAGCCGTCGGCTCCAAACCAATTAACAATATTGTGGACATCACTAATTATGTGATGTTGGAACTCGGTCAACCGCTCCATGCTTTTGACGCTCAAGATATTACTAAAATTGTAGTCCGCTCCGCCAAAAAAAATGAAACGATTAAAACGCTGGACGACAAAGATCGTAAATTGGAAGATGGCCAATTATTAATCACCGACGGCCAAAAAGCGCTGGCTATTGCCGGCATCATGGGTGGAGCCGATTCGGCCATTTCCGCCACAACCAAATCAATTATCATTGAGTCCGCCAATTTTGATGCCGCTGCTATTCGCCAAGGATCAACTAAATTGGGCCTTAGAACTGACGCTTCCATGCGTTATGAAAAAGCTCTGGATCCCAATTTGGCCGAGAACGCCTTGAAGATGGCAGTGGAATTAATCCAAAAGGATAATAAAAAAGTGACACTCGGAAGTGAGCTCAGCGATTTACATCAGGGATTTAAATCCATCCCGGCCATAGAACTAGACTTGGGCTGGTTGAATAACTTGGTCGGACAAGCCATCCCGGTCGAAAAAACCAAAGAAATTTTAACCAATTTGGGATTTGTTCTGACTCCAACCGGAAAAAATAAAAACGGCGACGAAACCATGTCAGTCAAAGTTCCCAGCTGGCGCGCCACCAAAGATATCGCCATCAAAGAAGACCTAGCTGAAGAAGTTATGCGCTTATACGGCTACAACAATGTCAGCGGCAAACTGCCGGAAGTATCAATGGAAGCACCGGAGAAAAATGAGGAGATAGCCCTGGAACATAAAATCAGAAATATTTTAGTCAAAGAAAGTAAATTAACCGAAGTCTATAATTATTCCTTTACCGGCGAAGAAGAACTGAAGAAATTAAATTTGGACGATGCCAATTATATTAAATTGGTTAATCCCATTTCCAAACAACATACCTTGCTACGTCAGAATTTATTACCCGGATTAATCAATAATATCCGCACTAACCAATACCGCTATGACGATTTGGGTTTATTTGAAATCGGCGGGGTGTTTCTAAACGTCTTTGGCAATCTCAAAAAAAATAGTCAAAGCGAAGAACGCCTGCCCTATCAAGAAAAACAAATTGGGATAGCCTTGGCCGGTTCCAAGAATGAATTGTTTAGCGAAATCAAAAGTATTGTGGCCGACCTGATCTATAGCCTGATCAGTCCGCAAATTGAAGCCAGTTTTGTCCCGACCGATATGCCGATTGGCTACAGCGACAAGGAATTGAAAGCAGCTATCAATGTTTTAGGAAAAAATATCGGAACTATCGTTAAAGTGGACGAAAACATCACCAAGGGCAATGGTTTGAAAAAAATAGTGGTCATGGCGGAATTAAGTTTTAATGAATTATTAAAACTAGTTCAAAATTATGGCTACAAACAATATCGCGCCGTACCTAAATATCCGCCGATGGTTCGCGACCTAGCTTTTGTAGTTGATGCTAAAATATTGTATAATGATATCAGAGACGCTTTAAAGAATTTTCATGAATTAATTACCAGCGTGGAACTCTTTGATGTTTACGTGGGTGATAAACTGGGAGCTAACAAAAAAAATCTCGCCTTCCACGTCATCTATCAATCCGATGAACGCACTCTGACCACGGAAGAAATTGACACCATCCAAAATAATCTCATTAATCACTTACAATCTAAATTTGAAGCTCAAATTAGAAATTTCTAATTAAGCTCAACCCCTTAATTTTATGTTTAACACTAGCCGAGACATCCTTAACCTCGTTCTAGCCATCTCTATCGCCGGCTTAAGCGTCTTCATTTGTTGGTCCCTCTATTATCTCATCGCCAGCCTGAGAAGCGTCTATAAAGTCATTAAAGACGTGGAGGCAACCGTTCAGAAAATCGGCGATCTGACTCGATTCCTCCGAGACAAAGTGGAATCCGGCGCCACAGTTTTAAACAACCTAATTGAAACCATTAAAGATAAATTAAATAACACTGGATCATATTTTATGATCATCTCGGAAGTATTAAAAAGAATCTTTGACTTCATGCAAGACAAAAAGACCGCTAAGAAAACCGGAAAGAAATAAAGTCCGTAAAAATAACAATATAAAAACTCGTTCCGGTTGAAACGAGTTTTTTGTTTTCTGATTTTGATAAAACTTTAAAATATTTGAAACATTTCAAGGCCAAAGGACTGAAGTCAAAGGACTGAAGGGCAAAGAATATCAGCACCGAGGACTAAGATACTTGCGAGACGACGAAAGCGAACCCATCAGCCCGATCCCACTGACTGCTAGGATCATCATAGCAGGCATTGAGCCACTGACCATCGCCACCACGGTCCACATCCAGCAAGTCCAAAGCGCCGCCAGAATCTTTAATTAGTTCATGCATAACTGTAATCCAAGTAAGACCCATGGCTTCAATTTCTTTATCCATAAACATTTCGCGGATAAGGCAAGCCACTTCGGCATTAGGTTTGGTTAATTGGCGGCTATCGGCTTCATTACGAATATTTTTCGTAACTCGGTCGCTATCACTAAACAGTATCCCTTTGAGCACGGCGATTTCTGTCACCACACCTTTGGTGGGTTTGAAACCATCCGAGCGAAGAATGCTCTTAGCATAGTTGCTAACCCGATAACCTTTTTTCTCTAAACGTATAATCCATTCTTCTCCGGTCGTGTCATCGGATGTGACGGTGAAATAAATTACGCCATCCTGTTCACGCCAAGAACGCTTATCATTTAATGAATACCAAAAAAATCTTTTTATTAATAACATAAGACCTCCTATTCTAAATTGTTAATATACTATTTTAAGGTAGCGTCCGCGTTTGGGCGCTTTTTATTTGAAAGTGGTGGATTTATTTTTCCTCACTTTTTTGGTTTAATTAAACCATTGATTTCCA
>MNUV01000035.1:9698-10075 GCA_001871235.1 Candidatus Falkowbacteria bacterium CG1_02_41_21 | reverse complement strand
TATTTTGCCGATGTATAATGTTGCCACCAGTTTCTAAAAGTGGTATAATATAAATTAGAGATATAAAATTATTTTATATAATTAATATTTCTTTAGGTTGTTGGGTTAATTTCTAGAATTAAATTAATAACCGGAGAGTAATGATGGGGGGTGAATTATGAAAAATAAAAAAGCTTTTACTCTAATTGAGTTATTGGTGGTTATCGCCATCATCGGTTTATTGGCGACCTTATCGGTTTTAGCCTTAAACAACGCTCGGGCCAAGAGTCGCGATGCGAAGCGGGTGGCTGACATTAAACAAATGCAGACTGCTTTAGAACTGTATTTTAACGATAAACAATCATATCCCACTTCCAGTGAAATGACCACTTCTATTT
>MNUV01000035.1:4902-9669 GCA_001871235.1 Candidatus Falkowbacteria bacterium CG1_02_41_21 | reverse complement strand
TACATGCAGGTTATCCCAACTTCTCCCAATCCTCAAGCTACTGCTTGCACCGGTGCCGGTGGAGATGTTTATACCTATACTCAAGATAGTGCCGGTGCTTCCTATTCTTTAAACTATTGTTTAGAGGGTAACGTCGGTACTATTACCGGCGAAGAATTGCATACGGCTACTAATGCCGCTCTCTACTAGCTCTATTTTTAGTTTAAACTGCTTAAAAAGTCTCTTGTTTATTCAGGGGACTTTTTTTATTTATAAATATGATATAATGGTACTATGAGTGAATTACCATCCAAATTTCAATCTGAACCTTCATTTTTGCAGTCATCTCAGTGGGCCGGTTTGCAAGCTGAAAATCATTGTCCGAATGAAAAAATCGGCCAGTCTTTTTTCTTTAAAAAGCCTTTGTTTTTTTGTAAACATTATTTGTACGGTCCGCGGATTAATGAAATTGATTTAAGTGTTTTAAAGAAGAATAGTCGGGCGGTTTTTGCACGATTTGAGCCTAATCGTTCCGATTGGAGCGGGGAAGGGGTAAGGACAATTTCCATCCAACCGGCCAAGACTATTATTCTGGATTTAACCAAAGACGAATCCGATCTTCTGGCGGCTATGCATCACAAGACCAGATATAATATTCATTTGGCGGAAAAGAAAGGGGTGACTATTATTGTTGACAATACTCGGATTGATGATTTTTTAGTTTTAATGAACGCCACTACCGAGCGGGACAATTTTTTTGCTCATAGCGATGGTTATTATCGGACTCTGGCTAACTTTGATCCAGATTTTATCCAATTAATTTTAGCTGAATATGAGGGGCGAGTTATCGCCGCCGGTTTATTTTGTTTTTGCTCTTCCACGGCGGTTTATCTGCATGGCGCTTCAGCCAATGAGTTTAGGAATGTGATGGCCCCTTACTTATTGCAATGGGCGGCTATTAACAGAGCTAAAAGTTTGGGGTTAAAGTATTATGATTTTTATGGCATTGATGCGAAGAAGTGGCCGGGAGTCACTCGTTTCAAGGAAGGCTTTGGCGGGGAAGAGGTCAATTACGCCGGCACCTTTGATTTAGCGCTGCGGCCCGGTTGGTATTTTATTTATCGCTTACTCCGTTATTTCAGGAGAGCTATTCACTAACCATATGATTGAAATTAATAATACGACTAAAACCAAGATTCCCGTTGCCAAGATGAAACGGATTATTGAGAAATTTATTTTAGTTTATAGATTAAAAGATTTTTCAGTTTCGGTGGCGATTATCGGCGATCAAAAAATGCGGGAATTAAATTATTCGTATCGGGGCTATAATCAGCCCACTGATGTTTTGTCGTTTACGGAACTGCGGGAAATAATCATTGATATCAAGGCAATTGAGCGCCAAGCTAAAGAACTGGGTCAAAGTCGGGACTCCGAATTATGGTTTATTCTGGTCCATGGCTTGCTTCATTTAATCGGCTATGATGATAATACTGAAAATAAGCGGCTTAAGATGATTGCTCGGGGAGAGGATTTTTTACGTCTTTTGTGATATAATTTAAATATGAAAACAGGTTTAAAAAAAGCTGGTTTTACCTTAATTGAGCTGATCGTTTCCGTTTCAATTATGGCCATTATTGTCGGTATTTTTTTGGCTAATTATTATGGCAGCGAGCCTCAATCCCAATTGATTAATGCCACTTCCGCCCTGATGCGTGATTTGAGGTTGGCTCAAACCAGGGGCGCGGCCGGTGTTAATTATGGCCATGATCCCTCCCCGGGGTGGGGAATAAATATGGCTTCCGGCACCTCGGCTTATTGGCTTTTTGCCGATATTAACGGCGATCATGTCTATAATACTTCAACCGAATCCTCCACGGTCAAAGGATCGCGGGAGATTATTTTGCCGGCCGGAGTAACTATTTCCGGTATTGATTTGGGCGATCCGATGAATATTACTTTTTATCAAGACCGGGATGTTTTAAAAACTTATTTGACTGATGGCTCTATTGTCTCGACTTCTACCGCCGGGATTACTTTAACGGAAGCTAACACGGGAGCGGTCAAGCACGTTTATGTTAATCCTCACGGTTTAATTTATTCCGATTTATGAAGCATCTAAATAGAAATGATAAATTAGCCTTTTCACTCTTGGAAACCATAGTGGTTCTTTTTATTGTTTCCATCGGTTTGGTGAGTATTTTATCTTTGACGGTTGATAGTGTTCGAGCGCAAAATCTAAATAAGAATAGTTTAGTCGCTTATCGTTTGGCACAAGAAGGTTTGGAGTTGATTAAAAACGCTCGGGACAGTAATTTTATTCAAAACAGTTCCAGTACTCCGGTGGTTTGGAATCTAGGCATTGAAGGCGTTCCCGGTTCGGATAAATATAAGGTGGACTATGTTTCTTCTACGCCGGAAGTTATTGCCGGTATGGCTGAGGCCCGGCTTCGATTAGATGCCGCCGATTTTTATTTGCATAATGATGCTTATCCCAATAGTATTTTTAGCCGAATGATCACTATTACCCCCGGCGGGGCCGCTTCTTCCACGGTAGTTTCATTAGTGGAATGGCTGGATCAAGGGCAAACTTATCAAGTGGAATTAAAATCAATCCTTTATGATTGGGCTTATTAAAAAATCAGCTTTCACTTTGTTGGAAGTCATCGTTTCCGTGGCTATTTTTGCCGTGATTGTTTTGGCCGCGGCCCAAATTTTTCAATCGGTGGTCAGCTCTCAGGTCAAGAATTTTTCCGAAACTGCTCTGCAGGACGAGTCTAAATACTTTCTAGAAGTTTTTACCCGAGAAGCCAAGGGGGCGATAATCAGAAGCGCGACGACGACGACTGATTGCGCCGAAGAGCTTTTAGCCGGAGAAACCTATACCTATAATGCCGTTGATAATATTTTATGGTTTAAAAATAAATTGGGCGAGTGCGTGGCTTATTCTCAGGACGTCGACGCTAATGGTATTAATCGTTTAATTTTACAGCGAGGAACCGATGATTATGCTTATATGACTTCCGATAAAATAGATATTGAAGCTTTAAAATTTGTCGTTGATAACTCGCCTGGCTTCCAACCGTTTGTGACTATAAATTTTACGGTTAAATCAGCCACTAATCCTAATATACCGGCGCTCGACATTCAAACGAGTGTCAGTCCGGACTGGTCCATTGATTAATATGTCAATTATTCCTAAAAAATTATCGGGGAGCGCCTTGTTGATGACTCTTTTGGTTTTGACCGGTATTTTTATTATTGCTTTCGGAGCCGGTTATTTATCTTTTTTTAACACTAAAAACACCGATATTTATCAACAATCGGCTCGAGCTCGTTTAGCGGCTGAAGCCGGGGCGGAAAGAATGAAGTGGGAGTTAGGGAATAATGACTACGATCTTGATGCCACTTGCGGCCTGAGCACCAGCACCCGACTTTTTGAGACGCAATTTGACGACGGTTCTTATTATTTGAAATGTGATTTTGATCAGGCTGATTATCCCAAGATTCAGGCGGTGGGAGTTTATAAGAATATCTCGGTTACTTTGGATACCGGAATTTGTTATAATATCGAGACTGAGTGCACGAGCACTTGCGCCCTTGGTTCTTTATGCGGTGGGGGAGCGCTTTTTTCCGCCAGTCCGCTAATGGTGGCGTCTCCTTCCGGCTGTACCGATATTAGCGGTACCGGTTGTGACAATTCTTTTACCGCCACTTCAACCCCGGATACCGCTAGTTTGGCCTGGGATAATGCCACCACATCCGTTACTTCGGCTATTGATGCCGATGATGGTCGGGTTAATGTGACGACAATTAAAGCTGCCAATGGCGGAAATGTCCCGGCTAATTTAGTGGCCATCAAATTTTGCGAAGATTTGAGCGTTAACAGCAAAACGGGTTGGTATTTACCGGCTAAAAACGAATTAAATACCGTGCTACGGAACAGTAATTATTGCACCGAAGACAGCCAAGGACCGGAACCGCTTTATTGCGATCATAGCACCAGCACCTCTCCCATCATTGGCGGTTTTTCTAATAGCAGTCCTTATATGAGCTCGACGGAAAATGACGTGGATACATTTTGGTCGCAGGATTTTACCAATGGGACTCAGGCGACCTCCACTAAAAGCTCGGCTATTTTTCTGCGCTGTATCCGCCGACCCTAAATTTATTTATGACTAAACTTGAGGCGAAAGCCCGAATAGCTAAATTAAAACAAGAGATTGATTTACATCGTTATAATTATCATGTTTGGGACAAGATTACCTTAAGCGAAGCGGCTTTGGATAGTTTGAAACATGAGTTATTTAAATTGGAACAAGACTTTCCCGAATTGATTACGCCTGATTCTCCGACGCAGCGGGTGGGGGGCAAGCCTTTGGACAAATTTAGGAAAGTGGAGCATTCTAAATCGATGCTCTCTTTGTTTGATGCTTTTTCCGAAGACGATCTGACCGATTGGGAAGAGAGATATAAAAATTACGCGGCCGGAAGCGGAATCAATGTGGCTCAAGTTGAATATTATTGCGAACTTAAGTTGGATGGCTTGGCCATCACTTTGAAATATGAAGATGGATTGCTCGTTCAAGGAGCCACTCGCGGCGATGGTAAGGTCGGGGAGGACGTGACCCAGAATATCAAGACGATTGAAAGTATTCCGCTGCGACTCAAAAAATCTATTCCCGGCCTGGTTGAAGTTCGCGGCGAAGCGATTATGCCTAAATCGGTTTTCGCCAAGTTGAATAAAACCTATGCGAGCGCCGGAAAACCGCTTTTGGCTAATACTAGAAA
>MNUV01000035.1:0-4878 GCA_001871235.1 Candidatus Falkowbacteria bacterium CG1_02_41_21 | reverse complement strand
ATTAGATTCTAAAGTGGCCGCTACCCGCCAATTGGATTTTTATGAATATGATTTGGTCGCTCCGGCTAAAACCCGCCAAGAGGCTGATGCTATTTGCCGGTCGTGGGGGTTTAGGACGGTTAAATATAATCAGGTTTGCAAAGATTTAAAGGAAGTTTTTGTCTTCCATCATTATTGGGAGAAACATCGGGACAAGTTGGACTACAATATTGACGGGGTAGTGGTTAAAATTAATCAATTGGATTTGTGGGATAAACTGGGCGTGGTCGGCAAAGCGCCGCGTTATGCCATGGCCTATAAGTTTGCGGCGGAACAGGCGACGACTAAAATCAATGATATCATTTGGCAGGTCGGCCGGACCGGGACCCTGACGCCGACGGCGGTTCTCACGCCGGTGGCGGTCGGCGGAGCGTCAATTTCTCGCGCCACTTTGCATAACATGGATGAGATTAAACGATTGGGCTTGCGGATCGGAGATACGGTGATAATTGAGAGGGCCGGTGATGTGATTCCTAAAGTCGTTAAAGTTTTGCCTAATTTGCGCTCCGGGAAAGAGAGGCCGGTGGCTGTTCCTAAAATTTGTCCGATTTGTGACAGTCCGGTTCGCCAAGTGGCCGGTGAAGTCGCCTATCGTTGCACCAATAAAAAATGCTATGCCGTGGCGCTCCGAAGTCTGGAACATTTCGTGAGTAAGGGAGCCTTGGACATTGATGGCTTAGGACCGAAAATTATTGAACAACTTTTACAGGTGGGCTTAATTAAGGATGCGGCTGATTTATATTCTTTGAAAAAAGAGGATTTAAATAACTTGGAGCGTTTCGCGGGAAAGTCGGCCGATAATTTGATCTCGGCCATTTCGGAGCGCCAAGAAATTGAGTTGGGACGATTTTTATATTCTTTGGGTATCTTGCATATCGGCGAAGAGTCGGCCCGCGCTTTGGCCGGGTTGGTTGCCGGTAAAATGACGGTGAAGAAAAAGACTTTGACCATTTCCGAATTAAGTCGGATTGTTAATCATTTATCCTTGGAAGATTTGTCTCAAGTGGCTGATTTTGGGCCGGTAGTTTCGGAGTCGATTTATAAGTGGTGGCACGATGAGCATCATGAGAAATTATTGGCTAAAATGGAGGCTAACGGCTTAAGCTTGAAAATAACTGCGCCCAAGGTTAGCGCTAAAAATAATGCCATTTGGGCTAAGAGTTTTGTGTTGACCGGAACTCTGGCCGGTTTGACAAGGGATGCCGCAAAAGATAAAATTAGATTATTGGGAGGCAAAATTTCAGAGTCAGTCAGCCGTTTAACCGATTACGTTGTTTGCGGCGATAATCCCGGCAGTAAATATGACCAAGCTAAAAAGTTGGGGATAAAAATATTAACTGAAGCTGAGTTTATTAACTTGATTAAATAATTATGAGTTTAGATATGGCAGAAATTAAGCATGTGGCCGCTCTGTCCAAATTAGGATTGAGCGCCGCTGAATTAAAACGCTACGGCGAGCAGCTCGGGGCGATTTTGAGTTATATTGATCAATTGGCCGAAGTGGATACCAGCCAAGTGGAGACCGCTACCAGATTGGGAGAGAATTTTAATGTTTGGGCTGACGATAAAGCTACTCCCTGGGATGATGGTGGTCGTCAAATTGCTTTGGAGCAAACCCTGGAGATGAAGGACGGGCAGGTTAAAGTGCCCCGGGTTTTGGAATAAATAATATGAATTTAAATCAGCTGACAATTAAAGAAGCGCGCAAGCTTCTGGACAAAAAAGAGATTAGCGCCGTGGAACTTACCCGGGCTTGTTTGGCGCGGATTAAAGCGACGGACAAAAAAATAAAAGCCTTGATTACTTTGTGCGAAAAACAGGCTTTGGACCTAGCCCATGAAGCTGACGGGAGAATTGCTAAAGGAGAGCGGGGAGCTTTATTGGGTGTTCCATATTTAGTCAAAGATAATATTTTGACCAAGGGAGTCAAGACGACGGCCGCCTCTAAAATGTTGGAGAATTATGTGGCGCCTTATAACGCGACAGTTATTGCCAAATTAAATTCCGCCGGGGCGGTGCTTTTGGGCAAGACCAATTTAGATGAATTCGCTCATGGAGCCTCCACGGAAAATTCCGCTTTCTTTACCACTAAAAATCCTTGGGACTTGAAACGGGTGCCGGGCGGTTCGTCGGGCGGTTCGGCGGCGGCAGTCGCGGCTGATTTTTGTCTGTTTGCTTTAGGGAGCGATACCGGCGGTTCAATTCGCCAACCGGCCAGTTTTTGTTCGGTGGTCGGTTTCAAGCCCAGTTATGGACGCGTTTCTCGCCACGGGCTGATGTCCATGACTTCCTCCACAGATGTTATCGGGCCGATGACCAAGACCGTAGCTGACGCGGCAATAGTAATGGAAGTTATCGCCGGCTCGGATAAGTATGATTCCACCGTCAGTCGAGAGAAAGTTGATGATTATGGCAAAAATATAGCTAAGAGTATTAAAGGTTTAAAGATTGCCATTCCTCAAGAATGTTTCGGGGATGAATTATCCGGCGAGGTAAAAGAATTAATGCAAAATGCCATGGCCAAGTTCAAAGAATTGGGAGCACAGGTGACCGAGATCAGTCTGCCTCATACTAAATATGGCGTTCCGGTTTATTATATCATTACCCCTTCGGAAATTAGTTCTAATTTAGCCCGCTTTGACGGTTTCCGCTATGGCTATCATTCCGAGGTAAAGAAGGGTGAGACTTTGAACGAGATTTATTTAAAAAATCGCGGGGAAGGTTTTGGCCCGGAAGTGAAGCGGCGGATTATGCTCGGAACTTATGCTTTGTCGGCCGGTTATTTTGACGCCTATTATAAAAAGGCTCAATCGGTTAGAATGTTAATTACTCAGGAACTTAACGCCGCTCTGCAGCAGTTCGATGTGATTATCACTCCGACTTCGCCTCATGCGGCATTTAAAATCGGGGAACAGAATCAAGATCCGCTCCAGATGTATCTGGAAGATATTTTCGTGTCCGGACCCAGTTTGGCCGGACTTCCGGCCGTGTCTATCCCGGCCGGATTCATCAATAATCTGCCTCTAGGCCTTCAGATTGTCGGGGCTAAATTTCAAGAGGCGCTGGTGCTGCAGGTAGCCAATAATTTTGAAAGCGCGACCGAGTGGCATCAGCCTAAAGCTAAAATTTAGATTTAATAATAAATAATAATTAAAAAATATGAAACGTCGCACAATTCTTCTCATCGTCTTGGTTATCGCCCTTTTAGCCTTAGCCGTTTTGATTGTTAATAAAAGAAGCAACCCGGCCAATGATTTGGGGACAAAAAATAGTTTGAATGAAAGCGCCAGCCTGCTGGAAATTAACGGTCCGGCTATTAACGGCGCTAGTGCCAAGATCAGCGTCTCTATTCCGGCCATTTCCGCCGCCGACTACTTATTGTTGGGCGAGCCAGAGGCTGAGTTAAAAATGGTCGTTTACGAAGATCTGACTAACCGTTACAGCTTGAATTATGACGAGATTTTACAGCAAGTCGTCAAAGAATTTCCGGGTAAATTGGCCATTTACGTCCGACCTTATTTTGAAGCCGACGGCAGCCTGGCTTTAACCTATCAGACCGCCGTGATTTGCGCCGGAGAGGAAGGGAAATTTAATGAATTGCGCCGTTTTATTTTTGCCCAGAAACCGTTGACCGATGATATTTTAGTTGACGGCGCGGAAACAATCGGGTTGAATAAGTCTAAGTTTTCCGCCTGCTTGAATAATTCTGAACTTCGGGCTAAGATTGTCAGGTCGGTTGAGGATATCAGAATGATTGCCGTTTATGGCGCTCCCACCAGCATTCTGGACGGGGAAGTCATCACGGGGGCCAGAGCTCTGGCCGATACCCAGAATGGTGAAGGGGAAAGTATTGAGGGCTTAAAGAATATCATCACTCGTCACTTAACCAAAAAGTAATTGAATAGCGCGAGGAGAGTTCGCATAGTGGTCGAGTGCGCTCGCTTGGAAAGCGAGTAAACCTTAATCGGTTTCGGGAGTTCGAATCTCCCACTCTCCGCATTTACAATTTTGTCAAATAAATTTAAAATCATGAAAAATTTCAATTTTCCAAATCAAGAAGATGACATTAATTTTTATAATACGGAAAAATATTCACAAGCATTGGAACCAAAATCAGAATCAGAAAGGAAGCTTTGGCCGCAGCTCGAAGGAGCTGAGCGTCCTATAAAAAATATTTTAAAAAGAATTAACCGTCTCAGTCTGGATAAGTTTCCAGAGGCCCAGTTTATTACTATGGGTTCTTGCTCCGGTCATTCAACCAAGGATGGCAAATTGATAGAATTTGGCGTTGAAAATTCAACTACCCCAGACATATTATTCGAAATAAAGGTAAAACATGAGGCGATAACCGACGAAAACAATGAAGAGTGGGATAATATTGAGGATTTGGACACGAACAATTCCGAAAAATTTATTGGTTTTTTTAGAAGTTTATTCAATTCTGCCGTTGAACAAGTTAATAAAAAATTTAATGGGGAAGTTATAAGGTTTGGTTATATTGATCGTAAGAATGGCGGAAACTTTATTAATAAAGAATTTATTAGTCCCGAGCCTGTTTTAGTGTATACACCTAAGGAGGAAAAAACCTATTATTCTTATAACTATAGTGGTCTAGTTTGTCAAAACAATTTTGGGGGCATTAAAAAGTTGATTTTGCCGGGATGATATTTAAGTTAATATTTAAATTTGTAAACTGCTGGAAGAAGGCGGTTTTTTTGTTTTCTCCAAAATATACTTCCGCCGGAGTTTTGTCGTTAAGCGATTGGTGGGGACGATAATTATTATAGTCGTTAAAAAATTTGGTTAATCCGATTTTAACTTCTGCTATAGAATTATATT
>MNUV01000021.1 GCA_001871235.1 Candidatus Falkowbacteria bacterium CG1_02_41_21 | reverse complement strand
CGCTAAGGGTAAGCTGATAAAGTCCGGACATAAAACAGCCTCGGCCAAATTAGAAAATTTTCTGGCCCTAAATTGTTTTAATAAAGCCGGCGCTTTTTTATAAGGCACCTTCATTTTCCAATTAGCGATAATAATCTTTTTAAGCGGCATAATAATTATTTCTTAGGTAATTTAATCGGCAAAGAAATGTAAAAAGTAGAGCCCGCATTCTCTTTGGATTCAAACCAAAATTTCCCCTGGCATTGTTTGACGACAGAATTGACAATATACAGACCCAGGCCGTTGCCATCCGGTTCTATTTTACGAGCATTATCGGCTCTGAATAACTTATCAAAAATTCTAGCCTGATCTTTAATCGGAATACCGCAACCTTTATCCGCCACTTTAATTAAAACGTTAGCAGCTCCGTCACATTTAATTTCCAGGATAATTTCACCCCCCATTTTACTGTATTTAATGGCGTTAGTTAATAGATTTTGGATAATTACAAAAAACAACCTTTTATCCAGCTCTATAATTGGTAGTGGCCGATCATATTTCTCAATTAATTTAACCTTTTTCTTGATCATTAAAGGACCGACATCCTTGATTAAATCTTTAATTGCTTTCAAAATATCAGTCGGCGCACCCTTAATCTTCAAAGTCCCCAAATCCAAACGGGAAACATCCAGAAGAGAATCTACCAAGTCAATCATCCTCTCATTACTGTTATAAATCTCTTGGGTAAAATCTCTCTGATCTTTACCCAGCGGCCCGACATCATCGTTTAAGAGCATTTCAGAATACCATTTGACGAAAGTCAGCGGCGTCCGAAGTTGATGGGAAGCCAAAGAAACGAATTCAGTTTTGGCCAGATCAATCCTTTTGACGACAGTAATATCCCGATCAATGGAAACAAAAAACTTTACTTCGCCAGCTTCATCCAAAATCGGTGAAATACTGACCGCCGCCACAAATTCTTCGCCATTCTGACGATGATTGTTAAATTCAACGGAAAACTTCTGTTTTTTGGTTTTAATTGCGGTCCATAATTTTTGATAAAATTCCAAAGACATATCCCCCCCCCACAAATCTTTAGAACCGATCTTTTTCCCTAAAACTTCTTCCGGCTTAAACCCGGTGATTTTTTCCATGCCACCATTGACATAAAGGATAATGCCATCTTTGTCGGTAATGGAAATGCAGTCCGAAGCATTATCCACCGCCAATTTGAATTTCTGTAAATCCTGCAAAGATTGCTGCGCCTTAGCAAACGCTTTCATTAAGCGACCGACCAGAATTAAGACCACAATAAATAGTGAAATTGAAATGTAAAGTAAAATATTAACGTCATATTGATAAATGACTTGGTCGGTTTCAATTCTAAAGATAAAAGAAGAATACAATAAAATCAAAAAGCCGCCCAAAACCAGCCCAACAAAAATAATAATTTTTTTTCGAAAAAGCATAAAAAGGATAGGAATAAATCCGTAATCAAGTTTGCTTGATTTTATAGCTATAAAAATCAAGCAAATTCTATGGCGCATTTATTAACGAGTGACGGAAATAGTGACGCCCTGTTCCGGAGCATTAGCCCAAACAGTAACGCGATTATTGACGGTCTTTATCACCCGATAATTAATATCATCGGTATTAACCGCGCCCAAAGGATCAATCGGCATGGACACTAAGTATTTTTCATCAGTAGTCAAGACGGACAAATCGGTGCAAGTAGTGGTGGCCGTAGGATTGGTCCGGCAAATGCCATAAGTGGTAGTAGCGGCAATGGTTGCCGGTAAATTACCATTATTATCAATAGCATATTGATAAACGGCATTTAAGATGGTGTTGACATCAATCCGACGTTGAGAATTTCTAGTATCAGCTAATTGCTTGCTGGGATTGATAGCCAAAATAACGATACCGGCTAAAATGGCAATCGCCGCCGCGACCAATAAGATTTCTAATAATGTAAATGCTTTTTTGTTTTTCATAATTTTATTTAAGATTAGGTTTTATTTAGCCCGACCTTTTTAAAGCTAAATGGATTTATAAATATCTTTATATTATACCTAAAAAACCAAAAAAACCAAGTTTTTTTGATTGCCAATTAAGGCACTTCCTGCCAAAAACCAATGGTTATCACGGGATTAATGGCGGTCACGGTTAAAGACAAATGGCGAACCACGGCCGCCACGGTGGCCGTCACGCTAATCGTTCTGGTTTCTCCGCCCGTATCAGCCACCATGTAAGAACAAAGGCCCTCGCTCAAAGTTAAATCGGTAGTGCCGGTATAAGCCGGGTCTTCTCTGATTTGTTCCAAAGCGCTCTCGGCGCCAGCCGTAGCCAAAGTCCGGGCCTGCGTTGATTGGGACAACGACAAACTATTTTTGGAAGAAGCCAAAGAAAATAAAATAATATAAATTGAAATGCTTAAACCGACCACGCCTAGAATTAAGACGCTGATTACAGATACAAAAGCTGGTTGTCGATTGATGTTGCCTGTCATAATTATTGCCGCAAAGCTCCGGAGCCATAGAAATTCCGGCCATATTGATAAACTTGGCGAGTGGAGCTGCTATTGTAAGTAACCGTAAAAGAAACGCGCAAATCATCGTTGGTGCCGATTGGGGCTAAATTTTGGAAATTAAGAGTCGCCGCGGCCACCCGAGAATTGGTCAAAGCGACACTCTCGGCCGCACCCTCCTTCATAAAAATAGTTCCACTCACTAAATTAAAAATGGTTGGGTTATTAGCTCCAACCAAAGTATCAAGCACCAAGGTATCGGCGCTGGTTTCCGGCGTCGGAGAATTAACGGCTGTCGCATTTCTGATACTTTGAGTGATAATTTGCAAAACCGCATCGCCTTGTTGCTCCACTTCATTCACTACCATATCCTTGGTTCGAGCTTCAAAGATTAAAGACATCATCGTTGAGGAACCAAAAAGAACTACCACCGCCAAAGTGATATAAAGTGTTAATTCTATTAAAGTGAAGGCTGATCTACGCATATCTTAATTTGGTTTGATAATAACTAAAGAATAATTATTAGTTGCAATCCGAGTTCCAACCGTTAATAAGCGATCAACTCCGGCGGCATAAGCCAGCCCTTCGGCGGCAAAATTACTGGCACCGGCAATATTGGTCGTACTTAAAACGGTCGGGGAGGCCAAGGTAGTAATATCCACAATCACCACCTCGGCAGTAGCTGCATTGGTAGCTAGAGCCAAGTACTTGTTACTATTAAATAATTCTAAATAAGTAATATTAGCCGCGCCAATACCGGGAACGGTATAACCATTGGGAGAAATTATTAAGGATGGACTGGCCGGATTAGAGACATTAAAAGGCCAAAGACGACCCTCAGCGGTCCGAGCCACAATCGCCCGATCTTCTATGCCATCAGTATTAGAATCAAAAATAGCAACGGACCAAGCATTTCGACCAGTGTTAGAGCCGACAATATTAAAAGTGCCAACCGAAGAAATGACGGCGGGGTTGGAAACATTAAGAATGTTGAGTTCGGATGTATTGCCACTCGTAGCCAAGTAAGCGTAGGAGTCGAAAGAAACTTGAATATCAAAGACTGAATCGATCAAATTAAGAGAACCTAAAAGCGCTGGGGCCGTAGAACTGGCGGCATCAATAATATAAAATTCATTTTGGCCGAGGATGGCACTCGGAGCTCTTCCCAAATAAACCGTAGTCCCAATAACATCCACGGATAAACCATCGCCGTAACCGGCGGCCTGATAAGAACCTCGTAGAGTCGGCGCCGTCTTGGTGGTAACGTCGACAATTCTCATTTCATTGGTGTTGTCAGTTGAAGCCACATAAACATAATTTCCGGACACTTCCATATCATTAATATTACCGGCCACCGTGGTCTGCCCCACCAAACTGGGAGTAGCCGGACTGGAAATATCAAACACCTTAAAATTATTGGCGCCAGAAACCAAGCCGACATAGGCATAATTACCACTGACTCTGACCACCCGACCATTGAGAGTCGCATTATAACCGGCCGCAACAGTAGTACTGGCCCAATTACCCATAACGGGAGAACCTATCCGCCGCCAATTGGTAAAACGACTGGTGAGGGATATTGAACCGTTTCTTTGAGAGCTGGCCGCCCAACTGACAGTGGAAGTAACCGCTTTGGTGTTCGCATCAAGATCGGATATAATTAAACTGCGCGTAAAAATTTCCGGGTAATCTTGAGTTCCGAGAAATTGCCATTTACCGCCAGACACCGCCAGGCCATGAGGTCCGGCTGTTAAACTGGAAAAAGAGGCTTCACTCATACTGCGCACGGCCTCTAACCCTTCCTCGGCTAAAGCCGTGGCTCTCTGACTGTCACCGGCTATCCGAGAACTTTCTTGACCGAAAATTAAAATTCCGGATAAAATAAAAACGACCAAGGCCAATAAAGATCCGGCGAGAAGGGCTTCAATCATAGAAAAAGCGGCTAACTTTTTTCTAGTAATTGACCGAGCCCTTAGAATTAATATTGATAGTGCGTGTTTCATTATTAACCGAAGTTAAATTTATGGTGCTACTGGCCGACGGCCAGCCATAAAGCTGGCTAAAAGCCATTGATGAAGTTCCGGTAAAACTAATATTATTCGGAATTGAAAAAATTTCATCATAAGCGGCATCGCGACCAGTATAAGTTGAGCCTTTAAACACGGCAATTTCACCGCTTAATAAATTAACGCCCCAAGCGGAATCACCTTCCCCATTTCGAGATAATTGTTCCGCTCGACGAATGCTTCGAACCAGAGCCAAAGAAGCGATATCAACATCGTTTCGAGTTTGAAAAGACAAAAAAATCGGCACCATTATCCCCGTCAAAATAGCCATGACCGAAACTGATAATAACATTTCTATCAAGGTAAAAGCTCTTGGTTTCATAAAATCAATTAAATCTGCTGGCTTATACCACCGATTAAACTGTAAATTGGCAAAACAATCGCCAGAGCGATACCCAGCACTCCCAGCCAAACGATAACCAGCAGAATCGGCTCCAACATGGTGGTTAAAAGTTTGTAATTAAGTTCCATGCGAGCTTCAAAAATTTTAGAAATATGGAGACTGGCTTCAGACAAACGACCGGAATTTTCCGCGCTAATGATAGTTTGTTGAATCGGAGGCGGAATTAATCTGTCTATCCCGCGGTAAGAAGCAAAAATTCGAGCGAAAGATTCGCCGTCAGACACTTTAGTCTTGGCATAATTATAGAAATTCTTATAAGCTAAAATATTGGCAGAGCTCGCTAAAAAGCCGATAGTGGCGTCAATTGGCAAACCAGCTCCCAGCAGACTGCCCAATAAATAAGAAAAACGAGCCACCTCCAAATCCTGGATGATCTTTCTGATCTTCGGTAAATGTAAAATAATATATTCTCCGATATATTTAGTTTTTTTATAAACAAAAACCAAATAGCAAAGAGCAAAAATAAATAAAACAAAGAAGGGCAAGGCCCAATAGCCGGAGTGAGCTATAAATTTGCCGAAAGCAATCATGGTGCGAGTAATCCAGGGCAGCTCAATTTGCATGGAAGAAAAAATTCCCGATAAACCCGGCAATAAGAACCAGGTAATCGCCACGCCGATTAATAAAGCCACCACCAAAACGGTTACCGGATAAGCCATGGCCACTTTGATTTGAGAACTAAAGACGCGCTCTTTCTGTCTTTGGCCGACAATAATATTAAAATTATCCACCAATAAACCGGAGCTCTCGCCCACTCGGATCAAATCGCCGAAATGTTTCGGCAGTAATTTGCTTCTTTCCAGGGCGATATAAAGCGAAGAGCCATCATTAATTTCTTTGGCTAGCGTCTCAATTCGACCGATCATTTTAGGAGTGCGCACTTCTCGATTTAAAGCCGCCACCGCTTCCGACACCGGCATGCCGGAACTCAACAAAATCGAAAGGTTCTCAAAAAAATAATCTTCTTCTTTACTATAACCAAAATTAAACAAACTTCTTTTACTTATCGGTTTGGGCGGAATGGTGATTTTAAGATTTTCAATCATATTTTTTAAAATAGATTAAAACGGTCGAGCAATCCTGAGCAGTTCATCTAAAGTGGTAACTCCGGTTCGAACTTTTTCCAGGCCATCCACAAATAAAGAACGCGACCCCTGTTTTTCCGCCATTTTCCAAATATCTTGAGCCGGCGCTTTAGCCACAATCAAATCTTGGATGGCGGGAGAAATACTAATTAATTCATAAACGGCGATGCGCCCCTTAAAACCGGTATAGTTGCAAGACTGGCAGCCCTTACCCTCATAAAAAGTATAACTATTCTCCGGAAAATAAGTTTTTAAATAAGGATATTTTTTATCGAGAGCCATCTTGGTGAATTCCACGCTATAACGACAATTTTCACAAATACGGCGAACTAGACGTTGCGCTAAAATTAATTTTAAAGTGGAAGATAATAAGAATGGCTCCGCCCCCATATCCAGCAAACGAGGAATGGCCGAAGAAGCATCATTGGAATGAAAAGTAGATAATAATAAATGACCGGTCAGGGCCGCGTTAACGGCGATTTCCGAAGTTTCTTTGTCGCGAATCTCTCCCACTAAAATAATATTGGGGTCTTGGCGCAAAATAGAGCGCAAACCTTTGGCAAAAGTTAAATTAGTTTGCTCGTTAACTTGAATTTGATTGATTCCCCCAATTTTATATTCCACCGGATCTTCAATGGTCGTAATATTAACACCCGGGTTCTTAACCGCTTTCATGACTGCATAAAGAGTAGTGGTCTTACCTGATCCGGTTGGGCCGGTGACCAGAATCATACCGAATTGTCGCAGCATATTATACTCCAATAATTTATGGTCATTATAAGACAAACCTAAATCAGCAAAAGATAAATTGCTGATATATTGAGACAATAAACGAATAACCACTTTTTCACCATTAACGGTCGGGACGATAGAAACCCGCAAATCAATAGTGGGGGTTCCCTCGGTGCCATAACGAATAGCGCCATCTTGGGCGGACAAATGCTCATCGGTTCTGATATGAGCCAAAACCTTAATTAAATTTAAAATATTATCATAATACTCCGTGGTCACGCGACCGGCATCTTGGAGAACGCCGTCAATTCGAAAACGAATCAGAACTTCCACGGCCGTCGGTTCAAAATGAATGTCCGAGGCTCGATAAAAAATAGCATCCTTGATAATCTCTTCCACCAATTCCGGCGCGACTCTTTTTTTCTCTTGTAAAATAGAAGCAAAACGAGTTTCCAGGGTCTTGCGATAAAAAACGAATTTGCTTTTGATATCGTCCGTCAAAGAAAAAACGAAGAGAATTTTCTTATCCGGAAAAGTCTGTTTCAAGACTTCTGCCATTTCCGGCTGAGTCGGATCGTCAGTGGCCAGAAGAATCTGGTCCTGGCTTTCCATTAAAAATAACAGATTATATTTAAGCGCCAATTCTTCCGGCAGTTTCAAGACGTGGACGGCACTTAACTCATGGATATTTAAATCAAAATAAGGGATCTTGTAATGTTCCGCTAAAGCCTGGCCTAAAAGGTCACTAGTTAAAATATTTTGAGTGAAGAGATAATCTAAAGCGGTGGCATTATTCTTTTGGGCAAAATCAACGGCCTTATTCATGTCCTCGGCGGACACATAACTTTCCTGGACTAAAATAGCTTGTAAAATTTCATCGCCTAATTTTAAGGTCATACTTTTAATATTTTTTTAATATGATCAATTATCTCTTGCAGGGATAAATTAGATTTAATGAAATAATCAATCGCCCCCAAATCTTTAGCCCGTTTTAAATCCTCCTCTTGGCTTAAATTGGAAGCGACTAAAACCGGATAATTGATTTTCTTGGTCCGCATATATTCTAAAACCGCAAAACCGTCTTTCTCCGGCATAATCAAGTCTAAAACAATTAAATCAAACTTGGTGGCCTTAATTTTATCAATGGCCTCAACGCCATTAACCGCCACTTCGGTAGCAAAACCGGCCTTAGTTAACTTTAAAGCCAAAGCCTTAGCAATAGCTTTTTCATCATCCGCAATTAAAACTTTCTTAGGTGAAGTATTTATCGCCATAAATGGAAAAAAATTATATTTTTATAATTTAAGTATAGCAAAAAATCAGCCAAGTGCCAATAGATTAAGCCAAAAGCTAATCTTTAATAATCTTCCTAGCCTTCATTTCAAAAAAGCACCGATAACAAGCCAAAACATCGGCCAGCGCATCATGAGCTCCCTCAAAGTCGCTATTAAATAACCGGCGGTGCAGTTCTTCTAACTTAGGGAACTTTCGATTGGCCAAACCGCAAAACTCGATGCTGCTTTTCATGGTGCACAGACGCGATAAGTCCATAAAATTAGTGGGAATAGCGGCCCGCAAAAACTCGGCCCCCAGGACATTAATATCAAAAAGAATATTATGAGCCACTAACGTTGGTTTGCTTTGGTTCAGAGATTGATTAAAAGCCAGCAGAGCCTCCACCAAAGGAATTCCCAAAGCCTGAGCTTTGGTATCATCAATCCCATGAACGGCCGAGGAAGCGGCTGGGATACTAAAACCGTCCGGTTTAATGATAAAAGACTTTTGTTCCAATATTTCTTTGGCCTCATTGGCGACCACCCAGGCCAGCTGGACGACGCGTGGCCAATTCTCCAAATCCTCAGGCGAAGCGTTATAATTAAGGGGCAGACCGGTCGTTTCCGTATCAAAAAATAAGTAGAAATTTTCTACCACTTTAGACTTGGGATACGAAAAAATGGAAAGTTGTTGAGCCATATAAATTCATAATATCACAAGAAAAATTAGAAATAAAAGCTACTTATCCAATTTAGCTTTCGACCAGGCTATTGTCTTCCGAATACCGTCATCCAACATTACTTGCGATTCCCAATTTAAAATCTCTTTCGCCTTTTTAATATCCAAACAACTGCGCTTTTGTTCGCCCGCTTTAGCCGGCCCATTTTTCTTCTTAATACTCTTCCCCAACGCCAATTCAATCGCTAACACCACATCGTTAACACTTTTCTCAATTCCGGTACCGATATTAATCGCCCCCGCGTAGTCCGTTCCTATCGTTTTCATCAAGGCCTCGACCACATCGCTCACATAAATAAAATCGCGGGTTTTAGAGCCGTCGCCGTTGATAATACTCTCCCGATCATTAACCGCATTATCAATAAAAATAGAGACCACCCCGCACTCCCCTCCCTTATATTGTCTGGGGCCATAAACATTAGCCAGACGCAAAGCAGTGTAAGCTTGACCAAAAACAACTGAATAATAATTCAAATATTTTTCAAAAGTTAATTTATGAATACCATAAGGCGACAGGGGCCAAGCCGGATAATCTTCCGAGGTGGGAATAACTTCCGCTTCGCCATACAAAGCTCCGCCGGTAGAAACAAAAATTATTTTTTTGACCTGATGTTTCCAGCAACAAGCCAAGATATTAAGTCCGCCCAAAACATTGATGCGGTTATCCAATTCCGGATTCTCCACCGATTTGATGACACTGATTTGCGCGGCCAAATGAAAAACCAAATCAAACTTCTGGAGGGCAAAAATTTCTTCCACTTTCGGCGCCGCAATATCCATTTGATAGAAATGGGCCTGCGGATTGATATATTCTTTGAGACCGGTAGATAAGTCGTCAATAATTACCACCTGATGCCCCGCTTCAATCAATTTATCCACTAAGTTGGAGGCGATAAAGCCGGCGCCACCAGTGACTAATATTTTCATATGATTAAAATTTATTATTAATATTTCTATTATACCATCTCCGCATGAAATCGCCAAAATAAAAAACGGGTAAGCTTGGTGCCTATCCGTTTTATCTTTTTAACTAATGGAATAATTTACCCCAGTAAATTATATTGAAAAATCCACCATGACCTTATTTCTTCCGAACTCTTATCGGAAATATCCCAAGCACCCAATGAAATACCATGACCATAGCCCCGATCATGAGCAAAACGATACACTCTTCTCTTGCTTTTATCCATCGTGTCCGGCGGACGAAAATCCATAGCGACTAAAGTTAACTCTGAATCATAATATTCTTAGTTTCTAGAATTTAGCGCAACAGCGCCGTTAATTAATTGATTAAATACTTGGTATGGTTTTTTGAAATCCAGGGACTGTCTGGGACGACCATTAAGTAGGTCCTGGACCTTCTTCACTTCATATCGAGATACCTTATTGAAGTCCGTTCCCTTAGGAAAGAATTGCCTG
>MNUV01000002.1 GCA_001871235.1 Candidatus Falkowbacteria bacterium CG1_02_41_21 | reverse complement strand
CAATATAAAAAAACCATGATTGTTCATGGTTTTTTTGGGCGTAAGCCCTGAGATACCACGGGCGTAAGGCCGTGGAGTTTCATTTTCTATCTTTATATTATAAAAATTTCTATTGCCACTTATTATCCTGCCTAACTAGAAGTTCCTGGGCTTTTTCCGGTTCGGCCATCAGGACCTTGACCACTTTTTCCATGCGCGCGCCTTGAGAACCTTTGACCAGGATCAAATCGCCTTCGGAGATAATATCTAAAATACTTTGGGCCGCTTCCAGGCTATTGTCTTTGTAGATAACATCTTTGAGACCGTGTTTCTCGGCTTCGGCTCCAATAATTTTTCCATTGGCTCCGACCGCCACCAACAAATCAACGCTCTCAGCCGCTTTTTGGCCGACCTGACGATGACCGTCATCACTCGCGCTGCCAAGTTCCAACATATCGCCTAGGACGGCGATTTTCTGCCCCTGTGGCACTTTGACCTCGGCTAAAATGGCCAGAGCGGCCAAACAAGAATCGGGTGAAGAATTATAGGTATCGTCAATAATTTTGGTGTTCTTTCGGCCGGAAATCAGGTTTAGTCGGCCAGCCGGTAATCTAAAATCACTTAACGCTTGAGCGATTTCCACCAGGTTAATACTATAGTGCAAAGCGACGGCGCTCGCTGCCAAAGCCGCATAGATCGGCGGATAGCCGATGACGTGCGGCAAAAAAACTGGGACGATAGCCCCGCGATAATTTAACTTGAAACTGACGCCTAATAAATCTGCGGTGCTTTTCAAACTGCGAAAATTAAAATTAATTTCTTGGGCCATAATATCGGCGCCTTCGGCTAAACCGTAAGTCAGGACTTGGCAGATAACCACGCCGGACATTTCCCGGGTCAGTTCGTTGTCGTAATTTAGAACGGCTAAAGAATCTTTTTTTAGGCTGGCCACTAAAACTCTTTTTTCCTTTTGAATATTTTCCGGCTTGGCAAAAAATTCCAAATGAGATGAACCGACTCCGGTTACTAGACCGATCTTGGGCTTCACGATGCTCGTCAGATATTTCATATCACCCGGTCGATCAATGCCCATTTCCAAAATCAAAACAGATGGGTAGTCTTTGTCTTTGATGATTAATAGTTTGAGAAAATGGCCAAGGACTTCCAACCAACCCCAGATTGATTTGCCCGGAGAGTCCGCCCCTAAAATAGTCAGGGGCAATCCCAGCTCATTGTTATAGTTTTTCAGACTCCGCCGGATATTAAATTTACCTTTCAACACCGCATAGACCGCTTCCTTGGTGCTGGTTTTTCCGACACTGCCGGTAATACCAATCACTTCCGGGCGGTAGCGAGCCAGAACCAATTGCGCCATGGTTTTGAGAATAAATTGGAGTATTTTTTTCATAAAGATTAATTATCCCGTTCTTTCGGGACTTGATAATAGTTTAACAAAAAATCGGCAATATCGCCAAAAATGGGCGTGGCCGAACTTTCCGCAAATTGGAAACCTTTAGGCTTGTCCAACTTAACTAACATCACAAACCGAGGTTTGTCAACCGGAGCAAAACCGATAAAGGTGTGAATATATTGGGATTCCAAGTAGCCTCCTTGGGGCGACGGAATCTGGGCCGTACCGGTTTTCCCGGCCACATAATAACCGGGCACACCGGCTAGCTTAGAGTGACCGTTTTCTACCACCTCAGCCAGCATCGCCGACACGGTCCGAGCCGCTTCATCCGATACCACCCGACGCAATTCCTGCGGCGCGGTCACTATTTTACTGCCATCGGATTTAATAATCTCTTTGACCAGATAGGGTTTCATGAGCACTCCGCCGTTAGCCAGAGCCGCATAAGACATCACCATCTGAAGCGGAGTCACCGCGACGCCCTGACCGAAAGAAGCAGTGGCGGCATCAATCGGCAGAATCTTGTTCTTGAGCAACGGATTAATGCTTCCCGTGCTTTCAGCGCTGAGTTCAATTCCGGTCGCTTCGCCAAAACTGAATTTCTTCACATAGTCCGCAAAAACCTTGGCCCCGATTTGCTCCATGGTAAAGATAGCGCCCAGGTTCAAAGATTTTTCCAGAACGGTTTTCATATCAACCTTCCCATGCGCTCCAGCCGTGGCAAAATCGGAATTAGCAATCGGTTTTTTCCAACCCTCAATCATCCTCTGCCCGGTATCATTATAGGTAGTATCCGGAGTAACTTTTTTTTGATCGAGCGCCGCCGCCATGGTAATCGGTTTAAAAACCGAACCCGGTTCATACTGGCGGCTGACGGCCGGGTTGGAAAAAGTTTCAGCCTCTTTGACGCCGGCATAATTATTGGGATCAAAACTGGGCCAAGAACACATGGCGATAATTTCGCCCGTGTCCGGTTTGACGATAATAATCGTCGCGCTGTTATATTTATAGCGCGCCTCGGATTCTTCCAATTTTTTACAGATATAAAATTCCACCGCGCGATCAATCGTCAAAACCAAATCTTGCCCGGCTTCCGGCTTGATGTACTCGCGATCATTAACGATAATCACATCACTGCCGCTGCCCCGTTCACTCTTGAGCGAGCCGGACTGGCCGCTTAACTCCTTATTATAATATCCTTCCAAGCCATAGTTACCGACGTTTTCATAATTAACAAAACCTAAAACCTGCGAGGCTAAATTATTTTCCGGATAAAAACGATAGGATTCCATATCATAGCCCAGTCCTTTAAAATTAATCGGGTCACCGGTAGCACTTTCACCCTTCTTAAAAATAATACTATTCTTGATTTCTAAATTGTCACCCGAGATATTAATCCCATCTAAAGTCAAGACTGAGGCATAAATTTTAAGCAAATTTTCCTCGGAGATTTTCTTTTGCAAAACTTCATACGGATCACCCGGTTTCTCGATCTTGTCCAAATAGGCGTTGACAATCACGGCCTTCCGCTCATTAATTTCCAAATCGCGTTTTATCTTCCGGAACTCACTCCACTGCGCTTCGTTGGGCAAAGTCAAACGCCTCTGCTTAATTTCATCTTTTTTTATTTTCTTCTCTTCAGCCGATAAAAATAAGCTGTCAATATAATTCAACTCGTCGTTTAAAGCCTTCTGATCTTCTTGCGCCAAGAAATCATCAACCTGTTTGGTAACGGCGGCCAAATCAAAAACTTCATACAGTTTTTGGGCGATAACTTCTTGCCGGTCAGCCGGCACATCCAGCGGCACGACATACAAAGTCGCAAAATTCTTGTTAGTCGCCAAAAGTGACAGTTCATTAGTCTGCAAACTCTCACTGTAATTATTGACAAAAATCTGGCCCCGCGAGGCTTTCAATTCATTATAAATCTGCTGTTGCTTGTTGGCTTTAGCCGTATAGGCGCTCCCCTCTCTAATTTGCAGCCCATAGAGACGGAAAATTAACGACAAACCCAATAAAAAAACAATCGTCAAAACTAGATTCAGACGATTGGAAGAAAAATCAGTTTTCTTAGATGGGCTGGCCATAAATTAAACCGCCGGCTCTAGACCATAATTCATAACGCCAAGGGGTCGTGCCTTGTAAACTATGGCCTAGATATTTATCTCTTAGCGATAACTTCATCGGTGGCGGTTAAATATTCGATCTTATCAATGGCTACCATATTAAGATCGCGTAATTTGCTATCGATATTATGATACGATTCCAGCACTACTTTACGAGTACTGATTTCTTGGTTCTCATTGGCCAAAGATTCGGCTTGATGCTTCAATTTCTGCAGTTCAAAACCTTTAACCACTAAATTATTCATGCCGATCAGATAAAACCCGCCGGAAACGAAGATTAAAGCGATTAAAAACAGATTGACTAATTTAATTTTAAAAATATTTGATTTTTTAGGATTGATTTGTCCCATATATTTAAATTTATTTATATTTGAATTTATATTTTCTCCGCCACCCGCAACTTGGCGCTCCGCGCTCGCGGGTTAGCTTTGACTTCTGATTCGCTCGGGATTAGAACTTTCTTGGTGATTATTTTGACAATCGGCTCATGGTGGCAATTGCAAATCATAATTTCCGGTCCGCAGACACAAGTTTTAGCCTGATCTCTAAAGAAATTTTTTACGATTCTGTCTTCCAAACTATGAAAAGACACCACCGCCAATCGTCCGCCTGGCTTAAGCAACTTAATCGCCTGAGGCAAAACCAGTTCCAGACTCTCTAATTCTTGATTAACAGCCAGACGCAAAGCCTGAAAGGTTTTAGTGGCCGGATGAATCTTCTGGTAACGAACCGAAGCCGGAACTGATTTGGAAACGATGTCCGCTAATTCCGTCGTCGTCTCAATCTCCTTTTCTTTCCGAGCGTTAATGATCTTCTTCATAATGCGGAAAGCGAACTTCTCTTCGCCGTAGACGTTAAGGATTTTTAGTAATTCTCGCTCCGTCAAATTATTAATCAGATAAGCGGCATTCTTAGTTTCCCGCTTATCAAAAGCTAAAGAGAGCGGCGCTGTCTTCAAGAAAGAAAAGCCGCGGTCAGCTTCATCGACTTGGACTGAAGATAATCCCAAATCCAAAACTAGGCCGTCCAACTGAACATTAGCCCCAAAATTTTTATGAACAATCTCTTCCAGGTTCCGAAAATTATCTTGAACTAAAACAATATTCTCAATTCTATTATCCGCTATTAAACTTTTAGCATTATTAATCGCGGTCTCGTCCAAATCAATCGCCAATACGCGGCCGGAATGGCCGACGGCTTTAGCCAGGGCCAAAGTGTAACCGGCTCCGCCCAAAGTTCCATCAACAAAATATTCTCCCAGCTGCGGCTCAAGATTCTCTAACACCTCCTCCAACATTACCGGGATATGATGATAACTCATGTTGTTAAATATTAAATTCCCAAATCACCCAACTCTTCTGCAATGGCGTTACTGTTCTTTTCCGTTTCCGTCTTATATTTATTCCAGGCCAGTTCATTCCAAATTTCCAAATGATTATATAAACCGGTAATAATAACTTTTTTCTTTAAACTGGAAAATTGACGTAAGTATTCCGGCAAAGTGATCCGACCCTGATTATCAAATTCCAAATCCATGGCTCCGGCGAGCAAGTGGCGGGCGAAGGCGCGGCTCTTGGCTTGGCTGATCGGCAAGGCGGCGAAGCGAGCCGCAATTTTGCCCCACTGTTCTTTAGTATATAAAAATAAACAATTATCCAGTCCTTTGGTGACCACGGCGCCTTTTTTAAGAATAGCGCGAAACTTAGCGGGAATGGCTAATCGCCCCTTATCGTCCAGAGTATGATTGTATTCACCGATAAACATAATTTTGAGTCTAATTATTGATTCACCACTCATCCCCACAATTCACCTTAATACTATAATTATACACCACTAAAAGCCTGGCGTCAATATTTGAATTTCGGCTAAAAACAAACAAAAATAGGGGCAAATGTAAATTTATCCCTATTTATTCACAGCTTATTTAATTTGGCGATTTTAGATACCCACAACTTATCAACAAGCGAAGTTAATCCACTAAGGTAATAAACAAATCTTCATTCGGTTCGTGCGGTAAGTGACCGATATTATTGATGTAATTAATCTTAATATATCCGTCCCGATCAATAACCAATTTACTGATGGAGGATTGAAATATTTCCAGAGACAAGAAGCCGATGATGTTGGCGTCCAAGATGCCGGTGATGATTGATTTGATAATATTGCCGTGACAAAACAAAGCGACCGCCTTCCCTTTATTGTGTTTATAAATATCGGCAATCAAGCGCCGGCCGACTGTCTGCATCTTATCCAGATCCTTGTCCAATTTTTTATACTGTTTGGAACTCTTAGCCCGGGCAGCCTCGCTCATATTGAAATACTTGATTCGAAACCAATCCTTCCAATCAATTTCGTTTAAACGACTATCAATAATGATTTTCTTGCCGGCGCGCTCGGCAAAAGGTTGGGCCGTTTCCTGCGCTCGCAACAATTCGCTGCTATAAACTTTGTCAATTTGCTTTTCCAAAAGATGCTGCGTCAGATATTCCCGTTGCCGCAAACCGATATCCGACAAAGGCATATTAAAATCACCGACCAAATGTTCGCTGCTATAATCCGGATTGCAATGACGGATTAAATAAATAATAGAGTAAGGCCGACGAATCTTCGGCTTTATTTTAGAATACGGGCTTTGATAGTGGCGTCTGGTCATATTTTTTATGATTTGAATTGTGTTTCAGCTAAATCCCAGTTTAATAAATGAGCGATAATATTTTTAGCATAATCAGCGCGGCGATTTTGGTAATCCAAATAGTAGGCGTGTTCCCAAACATCAATTACTAGAAGCGGCCTCTGCCCATGAACCAATGGATTATCGGCGTTGGCGGTTTTGACTATTTTTAACTTCCCCGCCTCCAAGACTAACCACGCCCAACCGCTGCCGAATTGAGTCAGCGCTGCGGCTAAAAATTGTTCACCGAAAGCTTCCGGACTGCCGAAACTATCTGCCACCATCTGGGCCATCTCCGCTCCCGGCTTGGTTGGCTCAGAACTCAAACTATGCCAATAGAAATTATGGTTATAGACCTGGGCGGCATTGTTGAAAATAGCCGTCTGATCGGGCTGATTAAAACTTAAAGCCATAATTTCCTCCAGACTCTTCGTTTCATTGTCGGTTCCCGCTATTAACTTATTCAAATTATCCACATAAGTCTGATGATGCTGGCCATAGTGAAACTCTAAGGTTCGAGCGGAAATATGAGGCTCTAAAGCGCTCAACTCAAAAGGTAAAGGAGATAAAGTAAACATAAAATTATTTTTTAGATTTTTTTTTAACTAATTTAACCAGCGGCACTGGGTGTTTGGCTTCATACTCGGCAATTACCTTCTTTAAACCTTCCACCGCCAGAATGGAACAATGGATTTTTTGGTTGGGCAAGCCGCCTAAATCTTCCACAATCTTTTCCCATTTAAGGCTCTTGGCTTTGGCCAAAGTAATTCCTTTTGCCCTCTCCGTTAAAACCGAAGCGGTAGCGATATTGGAAGCGCAACCGAAAGACAAGAATTTTATATCTTTAATAATCCCATCCTTCACTTTAATGGAAAAGGACAGTTGATCGCCACAGACCATATTGCCGATACTGACGCAGGCGTCGGCGTTTTTGACGCTCCCCAAATTCTGGGGATGGAGGAAATGACTGATAGTTTTTTTAGTATAATTAAGTGACATATATTTTAATTAATTAATATTTTTTATTAAACAATCGGGGTAAACTGACGCAGACGTTTGACGGTGTCCTTCAAACACTTCACCGTATAATCTATTTCCGCCTTGGTATTATAGCGGCCGAGCGAAAAACGAATATTGCTGTTTAAATCAGCTGAATCCAATCCCAGTGCTTTGAGAGTGGCGGAGACCTTCAGATTCTGAGCCGAGCAAGCCGAACCGGTGGAGACATAAATACCCTTAAACGACAGGTCCATTAGAATCGCTTCCCCTTCAATGCGGCGGAAACGGATATTCAAATTATTGGGCGTCCGCTTAGAAGCCGAACCGTTCAGATAAACTTCGGGGATGGCTTGTTTGATCTTGGTCCAAAAATAATCCCGCAATGCTTTTACTTTTTTGATATATGCTGTTCTCTCTTTATAACTCAAAATCAAAGCCTCGGTCAGTCCCACTATCGCCGGAATATTATAAGTTCCGGCCCGCAAGCCATTTTCCTGGCCGCCGCCGACAATCAGCGGTTTGATTTTGATATTGGGATTAATAAAGGCCAAACCGGCCCCTAACGGTCCATAAAATTTATGAGCCGACAAACTCATAAAATCAATCTTCAACTTCTTGATATCCAAATTTAAATAAGGAATGGCCTGGACCGCATCGGTGTGAAAATAGGCTCCTTTTTTATGAACCAGTTCCGAGATTTTAGCGATATCCTGGATAACTCCAATCTCGTTGTTAACGGCCATCACCGAAACCAAGACCGTCTCCGGCTTCATCATTTTTTCCAGTTCATCCAGCTTGACTAAACCGTCAGAATCAACCGGCAGATAATCAACCCGATAACCCTCATCGGCCAATTCTCGCGCGGAATTCAAAACACAAGGATGTTCAATGGCTGAAACAATCAAATGCTTGCCCTTCTCTTGATTGGCGCGCATCACGCCCTTGATGATAAAATTATTGGCTTCGGTGGCCGAGGAAGTAAAAACTAAACCATCGGGATTGGCCTGAAAAATCTGGCCGATTTTAGCCTTGCAAGCCTTGATCGCCAAATCATTCTCCTGCCCGAGCGCATGAATGGATGAAGCATTGCCGTAATGGCGCAGATAATAGGGCTTCATTTTGGCCAGAACCCGGGGATCAATTTTAGTCGTGGCGGCATTATCCAAATAGACCTTCATACTATTTTAATTCAATACTTTTAATAATTACGTCCTTGGCAGGAAGACCTGATTCATTAGTTTCCAGGCTCTCAATCTTGTCCGCTACTTTCATGCCGGAAATAACTCGACCGAAATTAGTATGGACGCCATCCAGCCAAGGAGTCGCTTCTTTGGTGACAATAAAAAACTGAGAACCGTTGGTGTTGGGGCCGGAATTAGCCATGGCTAAACTGCCTCGGACCAGCTTATGGTTATTAAATTCATCATCAAATTTATAACCGGGCCCGCCGGTGCCGTAACTGGAGACATCCTTTCCTTTACTGTTAGGATCGCCGCCTTGAATCATAAAATCCTCAATGACCCGATGAAACCTGGTATTATTATAGAATCCATCGGATGCCAAATTCATAAAATTATTAACCGTAATCGGAGAATCGTCGCCATAAAATTCAACCGTGATATCACCGTAATTGGTTTTGACAATGGCTTCCTTGTATTTTTGATACAGATCTTCTTGCCCCGGGATTACCCGATTAGAACTGGTAGCGGATGAATCAATGTTCAAACGAGAGGAAGTGGTTGGCGCTGACTGATTATTGCCCATATTGTTAGTGGCTGGCGTTTCCTTCGGGCTGCAGCCGGAAAATGCTAAGCTTAAAAATAAAATTGCTAAAATAGATGAAATTTTTCTCATATATTTAACATTAATAATTATTAGATTGGTGCTTAAATTATAATACTTTTGAACTGAATCATCAAGCCGGGATTGGTTTTTAGACCTTGAAATCTCGTTTCATTTCCCGATCCTCTTCCTGCTGTTTTTCGGCAATCACCTCTTTGGCTTTAGCGCGCAATTCCGCCAAATTGAGCTGGTTCAATTCCAGACTACGCTTAGTCAGATATTTAACCGTGTTTAACTCCGGATCTTCCAATACTTCCGCCAGCAGGACTTCTAAAATAGCGCCGATTTTAGGACTGGGTTCCACTTGCAAAATGGCCATTAAATCCGTCCCATTAACCTTCAGCATCTTCACCGACAAAGGGTCATTCTGCACCTTTTCCATCATGTATTGCAAATGACGCAGTTTATAGGGCATCTCATTTTTAAGACCGGAACCGAGACGATCGGCAATGCGCAAATCAATCAAATCGCTCAGATTTTCTTTGCCGGTTTTGACAATCAAGCGCCGGACCGAAGCCGCCGACACTTCCCCCACGTTATAGTAGAACATATGATTGCGGACCAAGTTAACCACCCGAGCGGAATCTTCATTGGAAAATTTCAAACGCTTCATAATGCGTTCGGCCATCTTGGCGCCGATATATTCATGATTATAGAAAGCGACATGGCCTTCCACCGTTCGCGCCGATTTCGGTTTGCCGACATCATGAAGCAAGGCCGCCAAACGAACCGGCCAGGCTTTATTCGGACAATATTTTAACGACAAAATATTATGATTGAAGACGGTATAGATATGATGATAGTGTTGTTTGACGTTCACTCCGTCCTCCAACTCCGGCAAAATATATTGTAGCAATTTATTATCATGTAAACGAGAAATGCCCTCCGACGGAGTATCAGATGATAATATTTTTACTAATTCATCCCGAATCCTTTCGCCCGAAATAAATTTAATGCTGCCAGCCAGTTTCAAAATAGCTCTTTCCGTTTTCGGTTCAATGGCAAATCCCAATTGACAAGCCAAACGAATCGCCCGTAGCATTCGGAGAGCATCTTCCTTGAATCTCTCGCTCGGTTCTCCGACGGCTCGGATAATTTTCTGCTTTAAATCATCCGCCCCGCCAAACAAATCAACAATGGCATAATTATCTTGGCCAATCTTAACCGCCGAAATATATTTACTATCAATATCCTTGACTTCTCCGGCCGAAGTGAGGGCCATGGCATTAACGGTAAAGTCCCGCCGCTCCAAGTCTTTTTCCAGCTTGTCCTCAAATAAAATCTGATCCGGATGCCGCCGGTCGGAATAGCCTTGCTCGGAACGATAAGTGGTGACTTCCACCACATCATTGGCTTCATTCCTAATGGGGACTAAAACCGTCCCAAAGATATTTTCATATTTGGCGCCGGGCAAAAGCTCTAGCATTCTTTCCGGTCGGGCATCAGTCGTAATGTCCCAATCTTTGGGTTCTTGGCCTAACAATAAATCGCGGACACAGCCGCCCACCAGGTAAGCGCTTTGGCCTCCGGCTTGCAGTTTATTGATGATAGCTAAGACAAATTCGGGTATTCTCATTTAATAATAGGTTTATATTTTCTTTATTTTTAACTGATTTTAGTATAGTATATTTACCGCCCTGGGGCAAATGGCCAAAAAACGCATTTAGACATTTAATAATGTTACTTTGGCAACTCCGGTTGGGACATTTATTATATTACTATGCTGTCCTCCTAATTTGCGGATAATTTTAACTTTTTCATCTATACTCTTCTTCAATTGTACCGGATTTAAGGATAAATACAACTTTTTCAATTTTGTTTTCTGCTCCTCGCTGATTTGGCCCGACTCCATTAATCTCTGATAGGGAGTTTTGGCGGTG
>MNUV01000027.1 GCA_001871235.1 Candidatus Falkowbacteria bacterium CG1_02_41_21 | reverse complement strand
TAGTCTTACCCCCTGTTTTTAACCAATCATAATAGGTGCTCCTGGGAATACCCAGTTTTTTCAACACCCAGTATTTGCCTCTTTTAACCCGCTGACATTCTTCTTCTATCTCCTGTAGTTTTCTCTGCTTTTCATAGTCGGTGAAAGTGTTATAATTAGCCATAGAATTGAGTGGTTTTAATAGTTTTGTTATTAGTCTAACGCTACTATTATACCGCTCTTTTCTATTTTTGGCCCCAACTTAATTTGTCCGAAATGTGCGTGGACTTACCAAGAAATGACTTTTGGCTTGATTTAGGCTCAACTCCAGCATAACATTTTTCCAAATAAAACAAAAGCCTATCATTTAAAAAGATAGGCTTTCCTAGTTATAACCAAGGTATGGCAAGCCAGGCTTAGGTTTTCTGGTTGTTTTGTTCGCTCCACCGGCTGAAATGGTGTCAAATTCTTTGACCTCTTCTGTGTACTGTTTTCTGACCCGTTTGATTAACTTGGCTATGAGATACTCCTGATCCGAAAAATAATCCAGAAAGAGTGATTTGACAATTGTGCCGTCCGACAAAATTGTTTCACTTCTAGGAATTTCTAATATCGGCAGAAGTTCGCGGGCCCTGACAATGTCTCCAGGAGATTTTATCAAATTGACCCTTTGAGTTTGAGTTGGAAACGAAAAAATTTTTTCAAAAATGAACTTTAACTTTGACTTTTTTTTCATGGGAAACCTCCCCTCTTTTCTTTAATCCAGCTTATTATTAAGCTGCTTATGCATTACCATACTAATTAAAACTTGTCAATAAGGCTTTCCACAAGCTAAAATAAAAGAGCCAATTATAGCCATTTTATTATCTATTTAGGTTCTAAATATCTTAAACTTTAATCACCACGGGAAGCACCATCGGACGTCTCTTAGTCTGAGAGAACAAGAATTGGCCCACATCAACCCTAATCTTATTCTTGATAAAATCTTCATCAATCGGCAAACTGCCGGCCTGATCTTTCACAATTTTCTTGGCAATCATCCGAGTCTTTTCAATCAGATCTTTATTCTCTTTCATATAAACAAAGCCGCGAGAAATCAAATCGGGGTTACCGATAATATCATTAGTCTTGACATCAATCGTGGCAATCACCACAATCATGCCGTCCTCAGCCATCATTTGCCTGTCTTTCAAAACGACATTGGATACGTCACCTACCCCCAGGCCGTCAACCATGACATAGTCGGTATTGATTTTTTCTTTGGTTAAAGCGCCGACTACTTGGTTGTTGACCTTCTTGAATTCTACCACTTGACCGTTGTCAGCGATGAAAATCTTGTCGCGAGCGATGCCTACTTGTTCGGCCAAATCGGCATGAGCCCGGAGCATATAATGATTGGCTTCAATCGGCATAAAGAATTCCGGTTTGAGCAAACGCATCATTAACTTCAAATCTTCTTGTTTGGCGTGACCACCGGCGTGAATATCCATCATCCGATAGTTAATCACCTTGGCGCCTTGACGCACAATTTTATCCATCAAAGTTTGAACGGATCTTTCATTGCCCGGAATAATCGAGGAAGAAAAAATAACGGTATCGCCGGCTTTGAAATGAATCAAGCGATGTTCGCCATTAACCACTTTATTCAAGAAAGCGCCGCCTTTTTCACCTTGAGCACCGGTACCGATAATCACCAATTGACTGTCCGGGATTTTATTGACATCTCTTTCATCTACCAGCAAACGAGGATTAAATTTTAAATAACCGATCTGATGCGCCACTTCCACATTATCATTCATACTGCGGCCCTGAAGCAAGACACGCCGACCATATTTGGTGGCATGATCAAAAATTTTCTGGACGCGGGATAATTGCGAAGCAAAAGTACCGATAATAATCCGACCAGTTATCTTTTCAAATAATTTACCCATTTCATCGCCAATGGCCGATTCAGAAATTTGGTAACCGGCATGAGTCGCGTCAGTCGAATCCGACAGCAAAAATAAAACGCCTCCGGCCCCGATTTGCGCAATCCGATTCAAATCGGCCGGCTTATCATTAACCGGGGTAAAATCAATCTTGAAATCACCCGTATGGACCACCCGGCCCAGAGGAGTATCAATAATGACGGCAAAACAATCTGGAATGGAATGATTAACCCGTAAGAATTCTAAGTTAAAATTCTGGCCTAATTTGACTTTAGTCGTCTCATCAATTTCTTTGATATTCAAATTGGGGCAACTATAAAATTCTACGTTTCTTTTGCGCACCAAACCAGCCGTCATCTTGCCCATGAACATCGGAGGGTTGCCAATCCGACCCATAATATGAGGGATGCCGCCAATATGATCATAATGGCCATGAGTAATCACGACGCCCTTAATCCAATCTTTTTTATCTTCCAGATAAGAAATATTCGGGATGATATAATCAATTCCCAACATATCTTCTTCCGGAAACTGGAGGCCCATATCCACAATAATAATCTCCTTATTGTATTCAATGAGCATCATATTGCGACCGACTTCCTCTAGCCCGCCTAAAGCCATAATCCGGAGCGATCCTAAGGCGCCAGAGGCGGCAAAAACCGGCCGGAAAGGCAGTCGAGGGCCTCTTAATGTGGCTCGAGTCGTGTTTTGAAACTGAGGACGATTTGTTTTTACAGCTGGGCTGCTTAAACCAGGTCGAACCACTGTTCGAGGACGAGAGGCGGAAAGAGGTGAATTATAATTTGGCCGTCTGGTTGCCGGACGGCTGTCTTTGTTTGAAAACGACCGACTATCAGTCGAGGTCGTTGATTTATACTTACTAATCATGCGATTGGAGAGAAATTGTTTGGAGTTATATAAAATAAAAATATTTAATGCCTATAACTATAAAACAATTTATATAATTAAAGAGAAATAATGGTTAAATTAAAAGCTGCCATTTCAGCTTTTTTTTAGTCTTCTCATACCAATCGGCGACGCCCGAAAAGCGGTCGGCCGGATCGGTAATGATTTGTTTATTGAAGCCCTTGATTTGTTTATTTTGGGGATAGTTATAATAAGCTGAATATAAAAAGATCGCTGGTAATTCCTTAGTAACTATTTCTTGAAACTTTTTATACTTGGCGATTCTTTGGGATTGATCGGCGGTTAAACGAGCGCTCTCAAGTAGGGCATCAACGTCCTTATTGCGGTAATCGGCCAAATTAGAACCGCCTTCTCCGGCTTGAGATGAGTGCCAGAAAGAATAAGCGTCAGGATCGGAACCTAAAACTTGGCTAAAAAGCAAAATCTCAAAATTACGCGGCTTGACCACATCACTTTCAACGCGATTAGTCGGAATCGATTTAATATCAATCTTGACACCGAGGGCTTCCCACAATTTTTTAATTTCATCCGCCACTTTTAAATTATCCACGGAATCGACAACGGTCAATGATACGAATAAATACTGGCGGGCGACTCCTTTAGTTTTGGAGGTTTTTACTCTCCAATTACCGGCAATTTCTAACCTGCTGGAACTGGCATAGGCGGCGATATCTCGATGTAAAGCTAAGTTACCGTCCTTGGCCGCTTCTTCGGCCGTGATGCTAACAGCGCGGCTAGCTTCTTCAGCGCTAATAGCCACCTTCTGCCAACCGGAGTCATCTAATAATTTCTCCGCTGCACCCAGATTGTAATCATACTTTTTCAAGTCCGGGCTATAAGCAAAACTATCGGGTAAAATCGGTCCGGCAATAATTTGAGCGTCGCCGCTTAAAGCCTCATTAATAATTTTTGATTTATCCAAAGATAAAGCCAAGGCAGTTTTAATATTTTGATCGCTTAAATACAAGTTAGCCTTTTTATTAAAAAACAAAGCGGTCAAACGAGGCATCTTCAACTTATAAAAGTTCATGGAATTTTTAGTTAAAACATCAGCCGAATTTTCATGGGGCAAATAACTCAAACCGTCAACCGAATTATTATTTAAAGCGCTAACCGCCTCTTGGGTGTTAGGATAAAATTTGAAAGTTATCTTGCTGATATAGGGCTCTCTCTGAAAATAATCGCTATTGGCCTCCAAATTGTATTCCTTAATCTCACCTGATTTATTCTTAACTAAAGACTTAAACTTATAGAGTCCGGAACCGATGGGCTTTAAATTTAAATCCGCCAAATCAGCGGTCTCCGGATTAATCGGTGACCATAAATTCTGAGGTAAAATACCAAAAGTTAATAGTTCCAAAAATGGAGCATAAGATTCTCCCAGCGTAAATTTAACGGTGCGGTCATCCACCTTCTCAATTTCAGCGCCTAAAAACATCTGGCGCCAAGGAGAATTATAATCAGGATTTTTAATGGCCTCAAAAGTAAAAACCACATCATCAGCGATTAATTTATCGCCATTATGAAACTTGACGTTATCCCGCAGAGTAATGGTGTAGGACTTGGCATCCGCCCCCATTTCCCATTTCTCCGCCAAATCTGGGGACAATTTACCGGCATCATCATGCTTAAATAAACCGGAGAAAATCAAAGCGCTCAAATCACTGTCAACATCTCGGTTATAATTATAAAGCGGATTAATATATTTCGGATAGCCCACCAAGCCTTCGCTATAAGAGCCTCCTTTAATCGGGGATAATTCTAAGTGCTCCCGATAAAATTTAATTCCTAAGAATAATAAACTGGCGATTAAAACTAGAACTGCCGTTCTGAGCCACATTTTTTCTCGCGGTCCTAAAATTTTCCTTAAATGTTTCAGCTGATTGGAATTAGGAATTTTTTTGGGTGACAAAGAATAAACCAATTGATGGTCCATCTGGGCCAAACGTTTCTGCTCATAATAGCTGGGCTTTTTTACTTTTATGAAACGACCAAAAATACTGACTAATTTTTGTTTAGTCACTTTAAAAAATCCTAAAATTTTCTGCTGGTGAGGATTCACAAAGAGTATTAAAACTTAAAAGATGATGATTGCCAAAGAGGTAGCGAAAAAGAGAATGGAGATAACAATAGTTGCTATAAATAATTTTTTTTCTAAGCCGCGCTTAGACAAATAAACGCCGCCCGAGCCGCCAAAAACGCCGCCTAAACCGGCCCCGCGGTTTTGCATCAAGATGGCCAAAACCAACAGGACTCCGAAAATAAATTGAGCGATTTTAAACCAATACATCATAATAATTATTTTTTAATCTTGGCAATAATCTTAGCTAAAACTTCGGGATTGGTCACGGCTAACTCCGCTAAAACTTTACGGTCAATTTCAATATTATTAGCTTTCAAGCCGGCCATAAATTTGGAATAAGACAATTCATGTTCCCGCACAAAAGCGTTAATCTTGATCTGCCATAAAGCTCGCATCGTGCGTTTCTTTTTACGACGATCGGCATAAGCATGGGCCCCGGCCTTAGTCCGGGCGGTTTTAGCCACCTTAATCAAATTCTTACGACCCCATTTATATCCCTTGGTCGCTTTATGTAATTTTCTTCTTTTTTTGACATGGGAAGTACCGCGTTTTACTCTAGGCATAAAAAGTATATTCAGCAGTTATGAGCCGATTCTTTTAATAAATAAAAGAAACCTCAAACTTTGAACTAGTTATATGGAATTAATTGTTTGATTGTTTTATTTAAAGTATCAGTAGTGCTGATATCGCGGCGCTTGCTGCGAGTTTCATCACCGGTATTTCGAGCATTAAAATGGTCTTGACCACCTTTACGTTGCTTAATCTTGCCTTTTCCGGTCAGATTGAAGCGCTTGCTGGTAGCTTTATGAGTTTTGATTTTCGGCATATCTTTAATGTATTTCTTAATGGTGCTAATAAAAAACAGGTTAAAACCTGATTTTGACTTTAATTACTTTTTATTGGCTAATATTATACTAAACCCTGAAGGGGCTTTTGTCAAGGGTTGATCTTCCTCAATCACCAGTTCTGGCTTGCTTTTCAAAGCATTAATGAATTCCATCATTAATTCCCGGGCCCGGTCAAAATGTTGCCGCTCGCGACCGCGGAGAAACATCTCAACTTTAACCTTGTCATTTTTAGACAAAAATTTCTCAGCTAAGCCTAAACGCACATCTCGATCATGCGGACTGATTCTGAAAGTAAGCTTCACCACCTTAGTTTCCACCTTTTTCTGCAAAACTTTCTGCTTATGCAATTTTTTCTCCCGTTCATATTTAAATTGACCCAGATTAACTAATTTAGCGACTGGCGGATTGGCTTTGGGATTAACCTCAACCAAATCCAATTCGGCTTCATGAGCTCGATTTAAAGCCTCTTCCAGGGAAACCTTGCCGATATTTTCACCGCTTTCATCAATCAAAAAAACCTCAGAGGCAGTAATATGCTCGTTGGATTTAAAAGGCTTGTCATCAATCTTCGGTCTAGCTTTTTGATAATTTCGACGCATTTTTTAGGGTAATTAATAATTAAAAAGATGAGCGGGTAAGCGGAATCGAACCGCCATCTTCAGCTTGGAAGGCTGACATAATAAACCATTATACGATACCCGCCTGAAAGACGGACCATATCCTGAATGTAGACTGTGCCGCGAGAGGGAATCGAACCCTCACTCTATCGCTAGAACTGGATTTTAAGTCCAGCGCGTCTACCAATTCCGCCATCGCGGCCGTGTGGAGATGGTGGGAGTCGAACCCACGTCTAATAAGTTTTCGGTAATACTTGTACAAAATTAGTCTAGTTTATGATTTCGCCGGATACCGTAAAAACTAAACAAAATCGGCTCCCGCTAGCCCTAAAGCTTTTGGTTTGAAAACTAGGGCGGCCCCCAAACCTATCTTCATTAATGACACCGGGTAACAGCTATGAAGACTCGCTGGCCCGATGGCTGTCGGTTATTGTTAAGCGACAACGGGAGCAAAAACTGGAACTTTCCATGAGAAAGCAGCTTTGCTTAAAGTGTTTTTTACACTTATGTTTTAAGCCTATTTAACGTGAGAGCTCATCACGTTTTGAGTATTACAAAAAATAATCTTACTATCGATGCCTGGCATCCCCGAAACTACCTCTTTTTTGTCAAAATTCTTAAACCTCGCTCCACTTCGCGCTTCTTTATCACTTCGCGTTTATCATATTTCTTCCGACCCTGGGCCAAACCGAATTCCAACTTGATAAAACTGTTCTTAGTATATATTTTGAGGGGGATTAATGTCAAGCCCGTTTGCTGTTTTTTCCCCATTAAATGAATAACCTCATTTTGATGTAAAAGCAATTTTCGGGGTCTGACCGGATTATACTCGTCCATTTTCCCGGCCGGTTTGTAAGCGGCCACGTGAGCCTTAAGCAAATAAAGTTCCGGATGATTTTGTTTGGAGGTTAGAATATCAATATAACTTTCTTTTAAACTAATATGTCCGCCCTTGATTGATTTGACTTCAGGCCCAAGCAAAACCAGCCCGGCCTCATAAGTCTCCAGGATTTTATAGTCAAACCCAGCTTTTTTGTTGACCGCTAAAACAGACATAAAAATATTTAATTATTAATACTCTTCCGACTTCACGCCCTCGCGATCATAACCTTCGGCGTTAACACCGGAATTATTATAACCATCTTTATCAAATCCCAAATGATTATAACCGGAGAGATTAAAGCCATCTTTATTAAACCCGTCCTTATCCATTCCTTCTCGATTAAAACCTTTACGGTCGAAGCCATATTGGTTGTAACCCAGACGATTATAACCATCAACATCGTAACCGTCGGGATCAAAACCGCGATCGTCATAATCATCTTTGCGAAATCCGCGCTGACTGAAACCGTTAGCGTTAAAACCATAGCGATCATAACCTTCGGTATTCAAACCGGACTCATTCAATTCCCGCTCACTCAAAGAAATCGCGCGTTGTTCATGCCGCTCGTTCCAAACGATAAAAAAATAAATTACCGCTCCGACGAGCACAAAGATTAAAATTCCAATGGGCATCCCTCCGATCTCTTTCATAGAATTATTATTAACCAATATTCCATTCTCTTAACTTCTTAAGCACCTTCTGATTGGCTAAGATATTACCCAAATAACCGCGATAACCGGGCTCTTTAATCATTTTGGCCACATTGGCGTCGGCCTTGTATTGAATCTTTAATTCTTCAATCTTCTTGTCAATTTCCTCGACACTAATCTTTAAATCTTCCGCCTTGGCCACTTCGCGGAGCATCAAAGCGCTCTTCACGCGTTTGACGGCTTGAGGCAGTAACTCCATCATTAACTGTTGTCGTTCTTTACCAATGCTCTGCAGATAATCTTCAAACTTACCGCCTTGTTTGACAATTTCTTGTTCCAGCTCGGCCATAATCAGTTCCGCTTCATTTTGAATCAAACTTTCCGGCAAATCACCAAAGTTAGATTTTTCTAAAATTTTATCCAGCATCGCGATTTCACTTTTCTGTTCATTCTGATGTTCCAAACGATGAGCCATATTATCGGCGAAGAATTTTTTCAAGTCTTCCAATTTTTTCAAACCGAAACCGCGCGCTAAATCATCGGACAATTCCGGAATCTCGCGGTTATAGACTTCCTTGATTTTTACTTTGAAATCAACCATCTTGCCGGCAAAAGTTTTTTGATGATAGTCGGCCGGAAAAGGCAAACTAAAATTTATCTCCTCTCCCTTCTTGGCTCCGATTAATGATTTGTCAAAACCGGGCACGAAATAATCCTTGCCGATTAAAACAGTCAGATCACGGGCTTGGCCGTCTTCGGCCGGCACCTTATCCAAAAACATATCCAAATCAATAATTGCTTTATCGCCACTCTTAATCGGGTCCGCGGTGATGCTTTCTTTGGCGCGAGATTCGGCCACGTCATTCAAAGCTTTTTGAATATCTTTCTCGTCAACCTTGGCCTCTTCTTGTTTAATACCCAAATCTTTATACTTACCGATTTTTATCTCCGGCAAAACAGCCACGATAATTTTATACTCCATCGGATTGCCCGGAGCTAATTTACTGACTTCCACTCGTGGTTGGCCGGCCACTTCCTGGTCTTTAATATTTTCATCAATGGTCGCATCAATCGTTTTATGAATGGCTAAATGAGCCGCTTGTTCCAAGATGCTCATCTCGCCCACTTTTTGTTTTAAAATATCATAGGGCACTTTGCCGGGACGAAAACCTTCAATTTTGACCTCTTCCGACAATTTTTGCGCTCCTTTTTCAATGTAGGGAGCAAAGTCCGCGACGGACAATTCCACGAGTAGTTCCACTTGGGATTTCTCCAAATCTTTTCTTGTTACTTTCATATTTACTTAATTATTATTAAAACTTAATTCTAGCATTATACCGCCAAAAAGCAAGAAAGGCGCTTTTTGCTCTTTAAATTATAGCTTATTTTAATAATTTTGCCCAACAATTTTGACGGCCAATCTTTTTTATTTGACAAAATGAGGTTAAAAATATAATATAACGCTGGATAACAGTCGTTATCATTGAACATTAAAAACATAAACTAAAATAAGGAGGACAAATTATGGTATCACGCTATGCGAATCTGAGAATTAATCAAATCTTCAGCGATGAACATAAGCTGGAATTATGGCAAAAAACTGAACTGGCGGTAATTAAAGCGATGGTTAACCTAAACCTGGTTGACCAAAAAGATTATGATATAATTGCAACCATTTTACGGAATGAATCGATTGATATTGAATGGTGGAAAAAAAGAGACCAAGAAATCCATCACGATCTCAATGCTTTTGTTGACGAACGAATCAGGCATATTAATAGTCATCTTCATCAGTATTTTCATAAGAATATTACTTCTTATGACACTGAAGAACCGGCCTTCGCCTATTCATTGTCCGAAGCTGTAAGAGTAATAGAACCGCTGGGCGCAGCCTTGGAACAAACCTTAAAAGCTTTAGCAATTAAATACCGTCACACAATTATGAACGGTCGGACTCATGGACAAGAAGCGGAAATGCAAAGCTTCGGAGCTCGCTGTTTAACTTGGTTAGCGGATTACTTAGTCGCCAGAAAAGCGCTATGGCAATCGTTGGATAATCTTAAGTATTCTAAACTATCCGGGGCCATTGGAAAATATGGTAGTCTTGATCCTAAAATAGAAGAAGGCGCCTTAAAAATTTTGGGCTTTGTTCCTTTTTACGGAGCAACTCAAATCATGCCGCGCATTCTCTATGCTCCCATCGCTCAAAATTTATGTAACTTAGTGGCGGTGATTGACAAAATTGGGATGGATATTAGACTAGCTTCCAGAAGCGGTCGGCCACTCCTGCAGGAACCTTTCAAAAAGAAACAAAAAGGTTCATCGGCGATGCCCCACAAGAAAAACACTATTCGTACTGAGCAACTGGAAGGAATGGCCAGAATGGCCAAAGGTTATATGGTCATGATCACGGATAATATCAAAACCTGGGAAGAAAGAGCCATTGAACAGTCCTGCGTGGAGCGAGTGGCTTGGCCGGATTTATTCCATGTCACGGCTCAATCTTTAAAAGTTTTAGACGGAGTGTTAAACGGGCTGACTGTTTATCCCGACAACATGCTCAGAGAAATCCACGAATCCCGTGGCGTTTATGCCTCCAGCGAAGTCAAAGAATTTCTCAAAGAAAGACTGAACAATGACTGGATAAAACACGAGGATGTTTACCGAATTGTCCAATTGGCCTGCTTTAACGTTTTTGAACCCGAAGCCGGAAGACTGGCCATTAGAGAGAAACGGGCCACTTCTTTTGCGGAATCACTCGAGCTCCTGCAAACTGTTGGATCAATGCCGTCGGAAGAAATTACTTCCATTGAAAAATTTATCCCCGAGGCCCGTCTCAGAGTGTCAGACAGTTTAGATATTGGTCCGCAACAGATTGATATCTATAACCAATCGCTCAGAGAACTCTTTTCTCGGAATGGTGTTGTAGAAGAATGGAAAAAACTATTCACACCAGAATTTTTGTTGAAGAATGAGACCTTCCTTTACCAACAAATTTTAAAAAAGTATTAAAGAGGAACCCATAAAAATAGTATTAAGATTAGATACTATTTTTTACAAACTTAATTTAATTCAAAACCTTTTTATCGGCCGATGATTAAAATTGCACAGTTGATTGCCAGATTAAGAGGTTACCCTGAGGCAACACGTTGCACCGATTGTGCGACAAAACATGAAAGAAAAAATTGAAAATATTTTTCACAAATGACATCCTCCCCGCACTCAAAAAGGCCATCATAAATGATGGTCTTTTTTCATACGGGGTTTCCTGTTATCGTCATCAAAACCCGAGCGTGCTAACTTGAGGCATATCCTTCTGGCCTTGCCAGGCAATGTATTTCTTTATTTGAGCTTCATTCAGCCCAATAGTTGATGAAAAATATCCGACACTCCAGATGCCGCCATCAAGATACATTGTTTTGATAAATTTAAACTTCTTTTTGAGATGAGCACTGGACATCGATTT